>DASVEC010000459.1:0-17290 GCA_036380755.1 Iamia sp.
GTCGGCGGACACGGTGAGGCTCGAGGGGGTGGCGGCAGGTGCGAGCGAGGTCACCCCATGAGGTACGACGGGGGCGACCTCTGTCCTTCCTGAGCAGGTCTTTCGAGCTGGGCGGCGTACCGTCTGGCCGCCATGACGCCCCGGGTCTCCGTCGTCATCCCCACCCGCAACCGCCACGACCTGCTCGATCAGGCCCTGCGCGCCCTCGACCGCCAGACGGCCGCCGGGTTCGAGGTGGTCGTGGTCGACGACGGCTCCGAGCCCCCGGTGGCCTCGGCCTTCGCGGGGCGGACCGTGGGCGGCCGGCCCCTCCGGATCGTGCGCCAGGACGGGAACGGGGCGGTCCGGGCCCGGCTGGCCGGCATCGCCGCCACCGACGGCGAGATCCTGGCGTTCACCGACAGCGACTGCGAGCCCCAGCCCGGGTGGCTGGCGGCGGCGCTGCGGCGGATCGACGACGGCGCCGACCTGGTGGCCGGGCGCACCCGCCCGTTCCGCCCCGTCGCCCCCCTCGAGCGGGCCGTCAGCGAGGCCAAGGGCGGGCTGTTCCCGAGCTGCAACCTGGTGGTCCGGCGGTCGGTGTACGAGGCGGTGGGCGGCTTCGACGCCTCGGCCGCCGAGCGGTGGGGGTTCCGCTGGACGCCGGGCGCCAAGGGCCTCGGCTTCGGCGAGGACACCCTGTTCGGCTGGACCGTCGCCCGCTCCCACCGGGCCGTCTACGAGGAGGACGCCCTGGTGCTGCACCGGGTGTTCCCCCCCGACCGGGGCGAGTGGTTCAGCCGGTCGTGGCAGATGGCGGCCTTCCCCGCCCTGGTCCGCGAGGTGCCCGAGCTGCGCGGGCCGCTCATCCGCCGGGGCGGCCAGTTCTCGCACCGGTCCCGGTACGGCTTCTACGCGACCGTCGCCACCGCCGTGGTCACCCGGGACGCCCGGGTCACCGGCGTCGTCGCCGCCGGCTGGGCCGCCCACCGGTTCCAGCAGACGCTCCGCCGGGCCCCGCTCCCGCTGGTCGATCGGGTGCGGGCCCTCCCGGTCCAGATGGCCATCGACGCCGTCCAGGGCACGGCGCTCCTGGTCGGCTCGGTCCGCGCCCGCACCCTCGTCCACTGACAGGAGGCGGGGGCGGCGGGGCGAACTCCCCCGGGGTGAGCTCAACGGTGAAGGTGCGCGCCCAGCTGGGACGGGCCAAGCGGGCGGTGCGGTCCCGGCTGTCGCCGGTGCCGGGGCTGGGCCACGACGAGGTCCAGGACCTCAACCGGCGCTACAGCGGGCACCCGGCGTCGGGCCACACGCTGTGGACCACCGAGCGCCAGCGGGACGGGCTCCGGCTGCCCGACTTCCGCTCCGACAACCTCTACGTGTGGCAGCGGGCCACGCCCGCGTCGGCCTACGCGGCCAGCTGGGCCCACGTGCGCGAGCACGTCCGCCCCGAGATCCGGGACGCCCTCCACGAGGACGGCAGCTTCGGGGCCAGCACGGTCACGGTCGACGGCCGGGTGCTGTCGCGGGACCTGGTCGACTCGATGCTCGAGCTCGACTTCCTGGCCGAGCACGTCCCCGGCCTCACCGGTCCCGACCGGCTGCGGGTCCTCGACGTGGGGGCGGGCTACGGCCGTCTCGCCCACCGGGGCACCACCGCCTTCCCGCACCTCGACTGGCGCTGCGTCGACGCCGTGCCCATCTCGACCGTGCTGTGCCGCTGGCACCTCGCCCACCTGGGCTCGCCGGCGTCGGTCGTCGAGCTCGACCACGTCGAGGAGGACGTGCGCCCGGGGGAGATCGACCTCGCTGTCAACGTCCACAGCTTCAACGAGTGCCCGCTGTCGGCCATCCGCTGGTGGCTCGGCCTCCTCGCCGACCGGGACGTGCCCTGGCTGTTCCTCGTCCCCAACGACACCCAGGAGCTCACCAGCACCGAGGCCGACGGGTCGAAGCACGACTTCGCCCCCCTGCTGGCCGAGGCCGGCTTCGAGCTGGCGGTGTCGCGGGCCAAGTACGGCGACGACGCTGTCGCCCAGCGCGACGGCGTCTACCCCGAGACCTACCTCCTCTACCGCCGCCGCTAGGACCACGAGGTGCCTGGCACCTCGTGGTCCGCCGCGGCCTAGAAGCGGGGCTTGGCCAGGAAGGCCCGGTGGAGGTGACCCTCCCTCGGGTCGCCCGCCAGCAGCTTGTGGCTGGCCCGGCGGGCCCGGGTGCGGACGTCGCCCTCGGTACCCCGGTCGCCCATGGCCGGGCCGAAGCGGAGGAGGAACCGCTTCGACTCGCGGGTGATCGAGAACCCGGCCACGTCGAGCATCTGGCGCAGGCCGGCGGAGTTGGCCAGCCACCACTGGAAGTCGACCGACTCGCCCCGCAGCTCGCACAGCGGCCGGTGCAGCACCTCCAGCGGCGCGTGGACGTAGTCGGCCGACACGAACCAGCCGTCGGTGACGCTCCGCACCGCGTCGAGGGCCTTGATCGGGTCGCGCAGGTGGACGAGCAGCGACCCGACGACGACCACGTCGAACGTGCCGATCTCGGCCGGGTCGAGGTCGTAGATGTTGCCGGCGACCCACTGGACCTTGGAGTCGAGGATCTCGTGGAGCAGGCGGAACCCGGCGGGCCGCTCCTGCTGGCCGCCCCGGAACGGGTCGAAGCCGGGCTGGTTGCGCACCGTCGGCGGGTAGTCGATGCCGCTCAGGTCGGGGACGTCGAGGGCGATGACCTCGGCCGCGCCCCGGCGCTCCATCTCGTAGGCGTAGAAGCCGTCCCACGTGCCGATGTCGAGACAGCGCTTGCCCCGCAGGTCCGGGAACGGGATGAGGGGACGTGCGTGCCGGAGGTCGAACCATCCCGGTGTGTGCACTCCGGGACCGACATCGATCGTGTGGTACCAGTCCAGGGCGTTGATGCGCTCGACGTCGGCGGCGGAGATGGCGTCGTGACGGCTCTTGATGTCGGGGCTCACACCCCCGGAGTTCGGCGGCCGGAGCCGGGGTCCTCTCGCGGGACGCTGGGCCGGGCCCGGAGCGAGGTGCTCGCCCGCTCGATCGGGGCCTGGCGTCGCGTCGCCCGCGACTCGCAGCCCCGCCACCTCGTCGGCGTCACCAAGCGGCTGCTGCTCGACTACGGCTACGTGCGGTCGCTCCGGGGCGGTGCCCCCGTGCAGGGCCAGGGCGAGCCGGTGCCCTGGTACACGTTCTCGGCCATCGAGTACCTGCGGGGCCTCGACCTGTCGGGCCGCCGGGTGTTCGAGTTCGGCGCCGGCAACTCCACCCTGTTCTGGCAGGCCCACGCGGCCGAGGTCGTGTCGGTCGAGACCGACCCCGACTGGTACGAGGAGCTGCGGCCCCGCATCGCCGCCAACGGCACGCTCGTGCTCTGCCACGACCAGGACGAGTACCTGGCCGAGATCGCCAAGCACGAGCCCTTCGACGTCGTCGTGGTCGACGGTCTCTGGCGCAAGCCCACGGCCCGGGCCGCCCTCGAGCACCTGGCGCCCGGCGGGATGATCGTCCTCGACAACGCCGACTGGTTCCCCCACAGCCACGCCGTGCTGCGGGAGGCGGGGCTGGTCGAGGTCGACTTCCACGGTCTCGGGCCCATCGGCCGCTACGCCTGGACGACGTCGGTCTTCCTCGACCGCACCGCCGACTTCTGGTCGACGGCCGGGCCGCCCGACCCGATCGGCGGCATCCGCCCGCCGGAGATCCTCGCGGTGGACGCCGAGGAGCCGTAAGAAGGGACGGCGTGCGCGTCCTGACCCTCACCAACTGGTACCCACCCCACCACTACGGCGGGTACGAGCTGTCCTGCTTCGACGTGATGACGCGGCTCCAGGAGCGGGGTCACGACGTCGCCGTCCTGTGCAGCGACCAGCGGCTGCCCGGTGCGGTGCCGCCCGATCCGGCCCACGAGGACGTCGTCGAGCGGAGCCTGCGGCTCTACCACGACGGCGAGGACCTGGTGCGGCCGGGCTGGCCGGGTCGGCGGACGATCGAGCGCCACAACCAGGAGCGGCTGGTGGCCGCGCTGGAGCGGTTCGAGCCCGACGTGGTGTCGGTCTGGCACCTGGCCGCCCTGTCGTCGGGCCTGCTCACGACGCTGCGGCGGCGCCGTGTCCCCGTCGCCTACGCCGTCTGCGACGAGTGGCCGGCCTACCTGATGAAGCTCGACCCGTGGGCCGGGCCCTTCGCCGGCGGGCCGGTGCGACGGGCGGTCGGGCGGGCCGTCGGTCGGGTCGCCGGGGCCCCTCTCGGGCTCACCGACGTCGGGGCTGCCGGCCCCGCCCTCTGGGTCACCGCCGATCTGCGGGAGCGGACCGAGCCCCGCTCGCGCCTCCGCTTCGCCGCCCACGCCGTCGTCTACAGCGGCATCGACCGGACGGTGTACCCCACCCTCGAGAGGGGTGGCGAACCCTGGTCCGGGCGGCTGGTCTGCACCGGCCGGTTCGACCCCCGCAAGGGCTTCGAGACGGTGATCCGGGCCCTGGCCCTGCTGCCCGGGGACACGACGCTGGCGCTGTGGGGGCGCGGCGGCGACGCCGAGCAGCGCCGGCTGCGGGGCATCGCCGAGGAGCTCGGCGTCGGCGACCGGGTCACGATGGGCGCCAAGGAGCGGTCCGAGATGCCCGCCGTCTACGCCGCCGGCGACCTGTTCGTCTTCCCCAGCGAGTGGGCCGAGCCCTTCGGCCTGGTGCCGGTCGAGGCCATGGCCTGCGGCACGCCCGTCGCCGCCACCGGAGTGGGCGGCTCGTCGGAGTTCCTGCGGGACGGAGAGAACTGCGCCCTCTTCCGGCCCGGCGACCCCGAGGACCTGGCCCGCGTCGTCACCGAGCTGGCCGGCGACCCCGACCGGCGGGCGACCCTCGTCGCCGGTGGCCACCGCACGGCCGAGGCCCTCGACGTCGAGAACCTGGTCGACGTCATGGAGTCCTGGCACGTCTGGACCGCCGTCGGCATGCCCACCCAGCGGCCTAGGGGAAGAGAGCTTCCGGGCCGGTCGTGAACCAGACGGAGCTGCCGTCGAGGCCGACGGCGCCGAAGGCGGCCTCGACCGCGTCGGGGTGGCGGCGGGCCAGCCAGTGGTTCAGGGCCAGGACGTGGGTCCCGGTGTTGCCGGCCAGGTAGGCCTGGAGCAGGTACTGCTCGTTCCAGCCGAAGCCGGCGCGCACCCAGCCCTGGGGGTAGTCGTCGGGCCAGAAGACGTCGTGGACGTGGACGACGACGCCGTCGGCCAGACGGGGGAGCACGTCCAGCACGAGGTGCACCACGTCGCTGCCGGTCTTGGCCACGTGCGAGGAGTCGATGAACAGCACGTCGCCCGCCTCCAGCGCGTCGAAGACGACGCGAGGCGTGTGCTCGACCCGCTCGACCCGGAGGGCGGCGATCTGATCGATCGACGCCAGGAAGTCCCGGGGGTAGGGCTCGATGCAGGTCAGCTCGGTGTCGAACCGGCCGTCGGCGATGGCCCGGGCGGTGACGGTGGTCGACCACCCGCAGCCGACCTCGACCATGCGCCGGGGCCGCAGCTCGAGCAGCAGCGCCCGCAGCAGGGCCGCGTCCTGGAGCGGGAACTGGTCGTTGCCCGGGTCGTAGCGGGGCTTCGGCCCGATCGACATCGGCCACCGATGCACGCCGAGCCGGGCCAGCAGCTTCAGCTGGGCGTCCTCCCGGACGTCGAGCCCGGGCGGGTCGGCCACCTCCGCGGGCCAGATCCGGTCCCGCTCGGTGCCGTCGAGCAGCTCGGCCGCCGGCGGCACCGGGCTGTAGAAGTTCCCGGGCGGGAAGGCCTGGGGCGCCGCGGCCGACGTGGCCGCACCCCGCACCGCGCCCCGGGCGACGTCCCGCACCTTCCCCACGGCGGGGCGCATCAGAAGCTGTACCGGCGGGCGGTGGACGACTGCCAGTGCCCCTTGCGGACCTGTTCCCGGGTGGCGTCCAGGGCGGTGTCGAGCTCGGTCCGGTCGTCGACCCACGCCGGCCGGTGCACGGCGATGTTCGACCCCATGACGTGGGCGATCGGCAGCCGCTCGGAGAGGGCGTTGAGGACCTCGGGTACGCCGCAGTCGCCGGTGAACCAACCCCAGTTGCTGTAGTCGTGCCACAGGACGGTGCCGTCGTCCGACACCATGTCGAGGGCCACCTGGGTGTCGTGCTCGGCCGCCTCGCGGCTGTGGTCGGCGTCGACGAAGACGAGGTCGAAGCTGCCCTTCTCGGTGGCCGGCAGCACGTCGGGACCGATGGCGCCGACCCGGCGGTCGACCCGCGCCTCCAGCGGCGTGCCCCGGTAGGCCTCGCCGTGCTGGGGATCGATGTCCACTGCGGTCAGGTGCGAACCGGGGGAGTGGGAGAGCAGGGCCTTGGCCGTGTGGCCGCGGTAGCTGCCCAGCTCGAGGATCCGGGGCGGCCGCATCACCGCGGCCAGCTTCATGAGCGTGATGGTGTCGTTGACGGGTGCGGCCCAGTCGCCCTTGGGCAGCACGCCCACGGTCACCTCGGCCGTCTCGAACCCGGGCCAGAGCGCAGCCGGGTCGACCTCGGGGAGCGCCATCCGGCGCCGCTTGAGCAGCAGGCAGAGGGCGAAGTCGACGTAGGGCTTCCGCAGCACCTTCCGGTCGACGACGGTGCGGGGGCGGGACAGCAGAGCGGCAGCAGGCACGGGATCCCCTAGTGCTTGACGGCCATGCGGCCGGTGTAGTCGGAGCGGGACAGGAGCAGGGCGGGGTGGGCGGCGAGGTGCTCGTCGGCCGCCTTGCGGGCGCCCTCCCAGTGGCCGTAGTCGTCGACGATCAGCACGCCCCCGGTGGCCAGCCGGGGGTAGAGGTGCTCGAGCTCGTGGCGGGTCGACTCGTACCAGTCGGTGTCGAGGCGGAGCAGCGCCAGCCCGTCGGGGGCGGCGGCCGGGAGGGTCTCCTCGACCGGGCCCCGCACCAGGTGGATGCGCTCGGCCGGATAGCCGGTGGCGTGGAGCAGACGCCGGACCTGGCCCTCGCCGAAGGTGTCCTCGGAGAACAGGTCGCCGTAGGCGCGCCCGCCCTCGTCGGAGGCGGTCGTCGACCACTCCTCGGCGGCCGGGGCGTGGAAGGCCGACGTGTCCTCCTCGGTCGGAGCCGTCATGCCGGCGAAGGTGTCGAACAGGTACACGTCGCGGTCGTCGATGCCGGCGGCCTGGAGGCTCAGGATCATCGCCAGCACCGACCCGCCCCGCCACACGCCGCACTCGGCGAAGGCGCCGGGCACGCCGCGGGCGATCACGTACTCGGTGGCGTCGATGGTGGCCAGCAGTCGCTCGGGGCTGCCCATGGTGAAGGGCAGGCAGCGCTGGACGATGCGCCGGTGGGCGGACGACGCCGTGCTCAGGGGGTGCGGCGGCAGGCGCGTCGGATCGGCCGGGGGCACGGTCGCCGGAGGCGTGGCTGGGCCAGAGGTGGCACGGACCACGGCCCGGGCCCGGGATCGAGCGGCGCCGGCCAGCGACCGGGCCGCGCCGCGGCGGTCGTCGCGCCAGCCGGCCAGGCCGCGGTAGGCCGGGAGGTGCCAGCGCTCGGGCAGCCGGCCGACGAGACGCACCGAGCGGGTGTCGTCGTCGAGCGGCGTGTCGGCCCAGGGGGTGCGGGCGAGGGTGGCCCGGTAGCGGTCGCGCCACGGGTGGGTGCTGAGGGCGTGCCACGGCTTGCACAGCAGCGGTCCCTCGAAGTGGACGACGGCGGGGTCGGCGACCGCCTCGGCCACGGCCGACGCCCCGAGGACGGCCTGGGCCGGCTCGGGCCAGGCGAACACGCTGTTCTGGGCGTTGAAGCGGGGGTGGAGGCGGGTCCAGCGGCCGGCGCAGACCAGGTTGAGGGCGTCCTGGTCGGGCCAGGCGATCTGGTCGGCGAAGGCGGCCACGG
Source organism: Iamia sp. (assembly GCA_036380755.1). Classification (GTDB taxonomy): domain Bacteria; phylum Actinomycetota; class Acidimicrobiia; order Acidimicrobiales; family Iamiaceae; genus Iamia. The sequence goes on from DASVEC010000459.1 coordinate 7,874, forward strand.
TGTCGCCGATCTGGCCCCACGTGTCCTCGGCCCGCATCCGGGCCAGGTCCATCACCAGCACGCCGCTGTTGAGCACGTCGGCGGGATCGGAGAATCCGAGCCCGGCGAGCCGGGGCCAGTCGGGGGCGGGCACGACGTTGGCCACGGCGCCGACGGGGTTGCCGTCGAGGTCGGCGGTGGCGAGTGACCACAGGTCGTCGGCCACGAACGTGTCGGCGTCGAGGTACGTGACCCGATCGTGGTCGGGCAGCAGCTCGGGCAGCAGGAACCGCAGCCACACCACCGAGCCGAACCGGCTCAGCCGGGGCAGGTGGGCGACGCGGGCGGGGTCGACGGCGTGGATCGTGAGGGTCGCCGGCTCGCGCACCACGTCGTGCAGGCGGTCGGCATCGGCCTCGGAGAGCGACCCGTCGTGCACCACGTGGAGGTCGAGGTCCTGCCCCGGGTGGGCATCGACGCACGACAGCACCGCGGTGGCGCACCACGGCAGGTACCCCGCATCGGTCACGAACGCGATCGACAGTCCGCTCACGACACGCCCTCGCGGGTGAACAGGCAGTGCCGGTCGGCCACGCCCAGGGCGCCCCGCACGGCGGGGTCGGCGAAGACGGGCTCGTCGCGCACGAGGCGGTAGCCGGCGGCCTCGATCACGGGGAGGTAGTCGAGCTGGCGGCCGTCGGCCTCGAGGCTGGCGAAGCCCTCGGGCTCGTTGGGCACGAGGAACAGGTGGGGCACCTCGAGGCGGGCCAGCTGGTCGAGCCACCAGCGGATGGCGTCGAGCGGGCACTCGGACCAGCTGTGGATGTTGCAGGCCAGGTCGAACGAGCCGGTCTTCAGGTCGTCGACCTCGGTGAGCGGGACGGCCCGGGCCGTCGGCGCCAGCCCCCGGTGGGCCAGGTAGTGCTCGCACACGAACGTCGACGTGGCGATGGCGTCGGTGCAGGCGTAGTCGGCGACATCGGGGCAGGCCGCGACGTAGCGGTGGGCCAGACGGCCGTAGCCGGCGCCGATGTCGAGCACCCGGGGGGCCGAGCCACCCAGGACGCCGAGGGCCGAGTCGAGGAACAGCAGCTCGTTCACCGAGTCGAGCAGGTCGCGGCTCAGACGGGGCAGGCCGTCGAACGCGTAGGTCCAGCACCCGAAGGCGCCGTCCTCGCCCAGCCGGTCGAGCAGACCGGTGTGGTCGCGGTGGCGCACGTCCTGCGCCCACACCAGGTACTTGAGCTCGGAGATGCGGCGCCCCTCCCGGTAGTGCCAGATGTAGGCGTTGTCGCCCCGGAAGCGGGTCAGGTCGAGCCACGGGTCGAGGCGCTCGGACGACCAGCGGGAGTGGGTGCGCACGGCCGGATCGGCCGACGCGTAGGCGTCCTCCAGGGCCCGCAGCCGGGGGTGGTCGGGGCGGAGGGCCTCGGCCGCGCCGGGGGGCAGCGGCACCGTGTCGTCGACCAGGTCGGTGAGGAAGCGCCGGTCGGGCTCGCTGAGCCGCTCGACGAGGACGCCGCGCCGGAGCAGGCCGTCGCGCACCGCTCGCCCAGCCCGGCGCGCAGGAGCGGGGATCGTCATCACGACAACGCCTCCTTGGCGCCCTCGAAGGCGGCCCGGACGCCGGGGAGGCCGAGGGCTCGGTCGTCGACGGCGAGCGTGTCCATCCCGTCGGACACGAGACGGAAGCCGTGGCCCGTCATCAGATCCTCGGCCGCGTCCCGCGAGGCCGGATCGAGGTGGAGGTGCTCGTAGAGGACGAGACAGGGGCGGAGACGGGGCACGTCGATCAGCTCCAGGACCTGGCGGTCGTAGCCCTCGGTGTCGATCTGGACGACGTCGACGTGGTCGAGGCCGTTGCGGGCGCAGAGCGTGTCGAAGGTGACGCAGGGGACCTCGATGGTCTCGATGCGCTCGGCGATGTCGGGCACGAGGTGCTCGTGGCTCATCACGACCTCGCGGCGGAACGAGCCCAGGGCGTCGTACCAGCGCCATACTTCCTCGTCGTCGTGCTCGGCCTGGCGCAGGAGGTGGAAGGGCTTGGTGCCGTCGGTGTCCGCGATGGCGACGTTCTCCAGCGAGAGCCGGGGGTGGTCGCCGTAGCGGAGGGCGAGCCGGTCGAAGACGTAGGGCACGGGCTCGACCATCACGCCCGTCCAGCGGGAGCCGAGGATGGCCTCGCGCAGCGGGTCGAGCTGGGTGCCATCGTGCGCCCCGACCTGGACGAACGTGGCCTCGGGCAGGGCCTGGGCGAGGGCGAAGACGACCTGCTCGAGCGGGCGGTCCGGACGATGGGGGCGGACCCGGGCCCGCACCGCCCGAGCCCGCTCCTGCCCTCGCACCGCCAGCCGGGCCACGCCAGGGTGGTCGCGCCGTGTGCGGCGGGCGACCCGCGTGGCGACCGTCCGGGCCCTGCGCACCGAGGCCCGGGGAGCCCGGCGGAGGCGGGCGAGGTCAGTTCTCGTCTTCATCGGACGTGCACCCCGATCCGGAGCGGGGCGGGTCCGTGGACGTCCGGGTCGGGCGCGCCGGTCACGCGCACGACGGCACCGTCGACGTCGTGGGCGAGCACCTGACGGCCCTCGTCGCCCAGCACCTGCACGGTCAGCTGGTAGGTGCCCGGCCGGAGGGCGGCGGTGAAGCCGACCTCCAGGGCGGCCCGCTCGCCGGTCGCCAAGGTGCGGTGGCGGCGGCGGACGGCGGAGAGCATCTGGTAGGCGATGGCCCCGTCCTCGGCGTAGGCGGTGAACATGACGTGGGGATCGATCAGCTCCTGATGGGCGGTCAGCGTGGCGCGCAGCCGGTAGGCGTGCCCCGGTGCGAGGTCGCCGACGGGCTGGCCGCCGGCGTCGACGACGGCCCGGTCGGACAGCACGGCCGCCGCCTCCGACGACCCCGTCGCGGCATCCCCGCCGAGCAGGCGCTGGTGGACGCGCACGGCCTCCTCCGCCGGCCCGTCGAACACCAGCCGCCCGCCCGACAGGACGATGGCCCGCTCGCAGACCTCGCGGATCGTGAACACCGAGTGCGACACCAGGACGACGGTGACGCCCCGGGCCCGCAGCTCGGCCATGCGGGCCAGGCAGCGTTGCTGGAAGGCGAGGTCGCCGACCGCGAGCAGCTCGTCGACCAGCATCACGTCGGGGTCGGTGTGCACGGCCACGGCGAAGGCGAGCCGCAGCAGCATCCCCGACGAGTAGAGCTTCACCGGCGTGTCGAGAACGTCGTCGGCCAGCCCGCTGAAGGCGACGATGTCGGGCTCGAGCTCGGCCAGCCGCTCGCGTGACAGGCCCAGCACCGAGCCGTTGACGACGATGTTCTCCCGGCCCGACAGCTCCGGGTGGAAGCCCACGCCGATGCTGATGAGCGGGGCGATCCGCCCGGCCACCCGGATCCGCCCCTCGCTCGGTGACGTGACACCGGCCAGCAGGCGCAGGAGCGTGGTCTTGCCGGCGCCGTTGTGGCCCAGCACGCCGACGGTCTCGCCCCGGCCGATGCGGAGGTCGAGGCCGTCGATGGCGGCCATCTCCTCGGGCCGGCCGCGGACGATCCGGGCCAGGAGGGTGCGGCCGGCGGCCCGGCTGTAGCGCTTGTCGACCCCGACGACCTCGATCACCGCGGGGGCGGGCGGGACGGGGTCGACGGTGGGGTCGAGCATCCCCTCCAACGGATCCACCAGCGCCGTCACAGCAGGTCCACGAAGGTCCGGTCGCCGCGCTGGTGGAGCACCACGCCGGCGACGAGCAGGACGGCCGTCCACACCAGCGTCCCGATCAGCTCCGGGATCCCCACAGCGGCGCCGGCGAACGCCTGCTGGAAGAGCCCGACGGCGCCGGCGAAGGGGTTGAGCGGGAGCAGGTCGGCCAAGCCGCCCAGGCGCTCGGGCGTGTAGAGGATGGGCGTGACGTAGAAGAGCAGGAGGATGGAGGCCTGCACGACGAACCGCACGTCGCGGTACGGGACGTACAGCGCCGAGGTGACCAGGCTCAGACCGGTGGCGAGGGCCACGAGGAGGACGGCGGCGGGGACGACGAGCAGCACCTCGGGGCCCAGCTCGCCCCGCCCCAGCTGGACGACGGTGACGATGCCGAGGCCGATCGCCAGCCCGACCAGGTTGGCCCCGATGGGGGCGAGCACCAGCAGGGCGCGGGGGAACCAGATCTTGTCGGTGAGGGCGGCGCCGTCGACCACGGCGGTGGTGCCGGCCTGGAACGAGAGGGCGGCGAACGACCACGCCGTCACCCCGGCCAGGACGTAGCCGAGGTAGTCGATGCCCGTGGTGTCGAGCCCCAGCCGGCCGAACACGACGGCGAGCACGACGGCCTGGACGAGGGGCAGGGCCACGGCCCACGTCACGCCGAGCGAGGCCCGCTTGTAGCGGACCTTGAAGTCCTTGGCCGCCAGCGTGCGCAGCACCGACCGGTGGTCCCAGACCGACCGGGCCCACGTCGCCACGCCGTCCGGCTGCGGGGTCAGCTCCAGCACGGGCACGCTGCTCATGTCGGGCCGACCGGCTTGGTCGCCAGGATGCCGATGACCAGGCCGAACTCCCGCCGGCCGCCCTCGTTGTAGCCGAGGTCGGTCACGGCGATGAGCGCCTGGAACAGCAGGAAGAGCGGGGCCAGGACGAACCGGGGCAGCTTGCGGGCCAGGCCCACCTGGACGAGCTGGAGGCCGGCGGGCACCAGGCCCAGGACCCCGACCGAGCGGGTCACCTCGAGCCCGGCCTGGCGCGCCACCTTCTCCAGACCGTCGCAGGTCCAGCGCCAGTAGTCCTGCGGGTCGCGGTGGATGTACATGATGCCGTGGGTCGTGAGGACGAGGGATCCTCCGGGGCGGAGGACCCGGGTGCATTCGGACAGGTACAGGGCGGGGTCGTCGACGTGCTCGAGGACCTGGGTGGACAGGACGAGGTCCACCGTGTCGTCGTCGACCGGCAGCGTCCCGTCCGGCCTGATTTCGACGTCGGCGCGAGGGTTCCCTGCGAGGTCGGCGGACCGGTAGTCGGCGCCCCGGGGCAGGTGCCGGCGGTAGGGCGCGTCGTCGGCGCCGTAGTCGAGGACGACCGGGGCCGGGCCGAGGGCGGCGTCGGCGATCAGGTCGCGCACGCAGCGGCGCAGCTGCCGGGCCACGTAGGCGAACGGGCTCCAGGGCACGGTGCGCCGGACGTCGGCGTTGCGCCGGGTCTCGAACGTGGCTGGGGTGCTTCCCTCGAGGGTGGCGGTCACCGGGGGGCGCCGATCTCGACGGCGTCGTGATCGCTGAGCACGGTCCCGTCCAGGCGGATCTCGGCGTCCAGCTCGCACAGGCCGTAGCTGCCGAGGGCGGGCGGGCGGTAGGCGGCGACCCCGTCGCCGTCGTCGCCGACCCGGTGGCCGTCGCCGTCGAGCACCGCCAGCTGCAGCCGGTAGGTGCCCCCGGCGAGCGTGGCCGTCAGCTCCACGTCCAGCTCGACCTCGGACCCGGCGGCGAGGTCGACGCCGAGCGGCACCCGGGCCCGGTGGGCCTCGACCCCGGCCTCGGAGGTGGCGGTCACCTCGGCGACGGGATCGCGGACGTCGGCGAGGGCGGCCAGCCGGTGGCGGACGACGTAGCGCTCGCCGAGCACGAGCTCGTCGGGGGGGTGGCCGTCGGCGTCGAGCAGCTGCGACGACACCACCCTGACCGAACTCGGGGGAGTAGACGCCCAGTTCTGGGCACCTACTCCCCCGAGTTCGGGGGTAGGGGTGGCCCGCTCGGAGAGAAGGCGGTGGTAGCGGCCCACGGCGACGTCGGACGGGCCGTCGAAGCGCACCGCGCCGTCCTCCACCACCAGGGCGCGAGGGCAGAGCAGGCGCACGGCGTGGACCGAGTGGGAGACGAACACGATGGTGGTGCCCTCCCGCTGCAGCTCGGTCATGCGGTCGAGGCACTTGAGCTGGAAGGCGGTGTCGCCCACGGCGAGGATCTCGTCGAGCAGGAGGACGTCGGGCCGGGCGTGCATGGCCACGGCGAAGGCCAGCCGCATCTGCATCCCGGTCGAGTAGAGCTTCACCGGCTGCTCCATGTGCCCGGCCAGCTCGGAGAAGGCGACGATCGAGTCGTAGGCGGCCTCGATCTCGGCCCCGGTCAGACCGAGGAGCTGGCCGTTGACCCGGACGTTCTCCCGGCCCGACAGCTCGGCGTGGAACCCGACGCCGACGCTGATCAGCGGGACGACGCGACCCCGGGTCGTGATGCGGCCCTCGGTCGGCGCCGTGACCCCGGCGATCAGCCGGAGGAGGGTGGTCTTGCCGGCCCCGTTGTGGCCGAGGATCCCGACCGTCTCGCCCGCCGCCACCTCGAGATCGACAGCGTCGACGGCGGTGTGGGTCGACCGCCCCCGCCGGTAGCGCTTGGTCACCCCGGCGACGGCGATGGCGGGCGGCGGACGGTGCACCCCGGAAGGTTCACCCTGGCGGGTGGAACCCCTGCTCAGCCGTGCTTCAACGCCCAGTCGTAGGGGATGTCGTTCTCGAAGGGGTCGAGACGCTCGATCTCGCCGGGGGCGTGGGGGAGCGTCGAGCAGTTGGCGACCAGGGCGGGGCCGGTGCCGGCGCCCTTGAACCCGTTCCAGACCAGGGGCGGGATGGTGACCAGGGCGTAGTCGAGCTCGCCGGTGTGGATCTCGGCCACGTTGCCCCGTGTCGGCGACCCCTCCCGGTCGTCGTAGCAGACCAGCTTGATCATCCCGACGGGGACGGCGTAGTTGAGGGTCATCTCGTGGTGGAGGTGCCAGCCCTTCACCACCCCCGGGTAGATCAGCGAGAAGTAGATCTCGCCGAAGCGCTCGAACGGGTCCTCGTCGCTCCGCAGCATGTGGAGGATCGCACCCCGCTCGTCGGGGATGCGCCGCTTGGGCGTGACGATCAGCCCGTCGATGTCGGCCATGGGGTGTGGCTACCAGACCCGCCACGGGGCGGTGCCGTCGACCCACATCCGCTCGAGCAGGTCGCGCTCGCGGGGCGTGTCCATCGGCTGCCAGAACCCGTCGTGGGAGAAGGCCACCAGCTCGCCGGCGGCGGCCAGCCCGCTCATGGGCTCGCGCTCGAGCATGACGTCGGCGTCGGTCGGGATGAACCGCTCGATGGCCTCGCGCTCGAACACCATGAACCCACCGTTGATCGACCCGCCGCTCGTCTGCGGCTTCTCGTCGAACCGCTCGACCGTGTCGCCGTCGAGCACCAGCTCACCGAAGCGCCCCGGTGGCCGCACCGCGGTGACCGTGGCCAGCCGTCCGTGGCTGCGGTGGAAGTCGAGCAGCGCCTCGATGTCGACGTTGCCGACGCTGTCGCCGTAGGTGACCATCACCGGCCCGTCACCGCCGATGGCCGCCGCCGCCCGCCGCACCCGCGTGGCGGTGAGGCTGTCCCGCCCGGTGTCGACGCACGTGACCTTCCACGCCTCCTCGTCGTGGGAGCCGAGGAACTCGATCGAGTCGGGCTTGCCCAGCTCGATGGAGAAGTCGCAGGTCAGGGCGTGGTAGTTCAGGAAGTAGCGGCGGATCTCCTCGCCCAGGTGGCCGAGGGCGAGCACGAAGTCGGTGGCCCCGTGGTGGGCGTAGACCTTCATGATGTGCCACAGCACCGGCCGCTCGCCGATGGGCAGCAGCGGCTTGGGCACGAGCGGGTTGACCTCGCTGATCCGGGTCCCGCGCCCGCCGCAGAGGATGATCGTCGGCACCCGGAGCTCGGCCATGCCTCAAGGTTGGGCGTCGCCGCTCTCGGTCCTGCTCAGGAGGCGCAGCGTCCCGACCAACGCCCGGTGGAGATCCGGGTCCGGCGGGGCGACGTGCGCCGCCAGCTTCTCGATCGAGACGCGGAAGGGCGGCGGCGGATCGCCGACGGCGGGCTGCGGCTCGATCGCCGGCCGGCGGCCGAGGACCTCCTCGGCCGCGCCGGCCACGTCCTGGGCCAGTTCGAGGATCGAGGTCGTCGCGCCGGAGCCCAGGTTGTAGGTCCCGCGGGGGACCGCGCCGGCCGCCGCCTCGCCGATCACCCGGCAGGCCTCGCCCAGGTCGACGAAGTCCCGCAGGGCCCGGCCGCCGTCCTGGGGCCGGAGGTCCTCGCCGGCCACGACCTGCCGGCAGAAGGCATTGGCCACGAGCGTCCAGCGGTCGACGTCGGCGTGGACCGGCGGCCCGATCGAGTTCGTCAGGCGCAAGGTGACGACGTGGTCCGGCCCACACTCGGCCGCCAGCTCCTCGCCGTACCGTCGGGATCGGGCGTAGGGGTGGGTGGGCGCCGCCTCGACGCCTTCGTGGACCACCCCGTCGTCGGTGCGACCGCCGTAGACGTGGAAGGTCGACAGGAAGACGAACCGGGCCACCCCCGCCCGCCGGGCCGCCCCGGCGACCTCGAACGTCGTCGTGACGGTCTCGGCGTAGGCGTCCCCGGCGCTGGCGTCGTCGCCGAACCGCACCTCGCTGGCGCCGGCGAGGTGGACGACGGCATCGGCGTCCGCGAACCGTGCCGTCAGGGCGTCCGGGTCGCCGAGCAGGTCGGCGACGACGCCGTCGGGCAGCCACGGCTTCGGGGTCCGCACGACCGGCACGACGTCGACCCCGGTCGACCGCAGGTGCTGGATCAGCCGGCCGCCGACGTAGCCGCCGGCTCCCGTGACGACGATGCTCAGGACAGCTCCTGGCGGTACCACTCCACCGTCTCGGCGAGGGCTTCGTCGACGGTGCGGGAGGGCTCCCAGCCGAGGACCTTGCGGGCCTTGGTGGCCGAGAGGTGCTGGGCCGGGATCTCGTGGGTCGCACCGCCCCGGATGTCGAGGGGCAGGTCGGATCCGGCCGCGGTCTGGATGCGGGCCACCAGGTCGAGGACGCTGAGGGGCGTCTCGGTGGAGAAGTTGAAGGCCTCGCCGGCGAGGGCCGGGTCGGCGGCCATGGCCTCGGCCAGCCGCAGGTAGGCGAGGGCGCCGTCGACCACGTAGAGGTAGTCGCGCACGAGGGTGCCGTCGGACCGGATGACGGGGGAACGGCCCCGCAGGATGGCGCGCATCGTCCCGGGGATCAGCCGCTCCCAGTTGCGGTCGCCGGGGCCGAAGAAGTTGCCGCAACGGGTGATGGCCACGGGCACGCCGAAGGTCTGGTGGTACGACGCGGCGATGAGGTCCGAGCACGCCTTCGACACGTCGTAGGGGTGGATGGCCAGCAGCGGCATGTCCTCGGTGTAGGGCAGGACGGGCTGGGCGCCGTAGGCCTTGTCGCTCGAGGCGGTGACGACCTGGGCCACGCCCGGGCTGCGGCGCACGGCCTCGAGCACCGCCCAGGTGCCGGTGATGTTGGCCTCGAAGGTGCTCACGGCGTTGGCGTTGGCCACGCCGACCTGGGTCTGGGCCGCCAGGTGGAAGACGGTGACGATCTCGTGCTCGCCGAGCACCCGCTCGATCAGCGCCTGGTCCTCGACC
>DASVEC010000460.1:0-5524 GCA_036380755.1 Iamia sp.
CGCGGCCGCGGCGGCCCTGGACGAGCCGGCCGAGGTGGTCGCCACCTGGACCCGGCCCATCGCCGGCCTGGCCGACGAGGTCGAGGTGCGCGCCGCCGACCCGGACGGGGCCTTCAGCCGCGATCTGCTGGCCCTCGTCTCGGGTCGCTTCCCGTCCGCGGCGGGCGAGGTGGCCCTCACCGACGACCTGGCCGCCGTGCTCGGGGTCGGACGGGGCGACGTGGTCGATCTGGACGGCACCGACCGTCGTGTCGTCGGGCTGGTCGAGGAGCCGGCCGACCTGACCGCCGACCTGGCCCTCGTGGCCCCGACCGAGACGGCCGAGGCCGAGGCCGTGGTCGTCGTGCTCGTCGGCGGGTCGGGCGATCCGCCGTCGGCCGGGACCGTGCTGGGCGGCGCCCTCGCCGCCACGTCGGTGTCGACCCGATCGTCGAGCTCGCCGTCGGAGGTGGCCGCTCCCATCGTCGTCGTCACCGCCGTCGCCCTCGTGCTCGTCGCCCTCGTGGCGGCAGCCGGCTTCCTGGCCCTGGCCCAGCGGCGCATGCGCCCCCTCGGCATCCTGGCGTCGCTGGGCGCGACCGAGCGCGACCTCCGCCGGGTGGTCGTGGCCAACGGCGTCGCCGTCGGCGTCGTCGCCACGATCGCCGGGGCAGCGGGGGGCCTGGTCGCGTGGACGCTCGTGGCGGTCCGCCTGGAGGAGGCCGTGGGACACCGCATCGACCCGTCGGCCCTGCCGTGGTGGACGGTCGCCGCTCCGGTCGTGCTCGGGGTCGCGGCCACCACCGCGGCGGCGTGGTGGCCGGCCCGGGTGGTCGCCGCCGTGCCCGTCACCCGCGCCCTCTCCGGCCGCCCGGCCCCGCCCCGCCCGGTCCACCGCTCAGCGGCCACCGCGGCCGTCCTCGTCGGCGGTGGCATGGCCGCGCTGGCGGTGGGGCGCACCCGGCCGCTGTTCGTCGTGGCCGGCACGGTGGCCGTGGCCGGCGGCGTGCTGATGGTCGCCCCGGTGGCGCTCCGCGGCCTCGCCCACCTGGCCACCCGGCTCCCGGTCGCCGCCCGGTTGGCCACCCGCGACCTCGGACGGCAGCAGGCGCGCGCCGGCACCGCCCTGGCGGCCATCAGCCTCAGCCTCGGCATCCCCGTCGCGGTGGTCGTGGCGTCGGCGGCGGCCGAGACGGATCGGGCCCAGCCCAACGTGACCGACGACCAGCTCATCGTCTGGACCCGGGACCCCACCCTGCCCCCGGACGTGTCGGCGCTCTACACCGAGGACCCCGACGACGACGGCTTCTCACCGTTCCTGCCCCGGCTCGACGACGACGAGCGGGAGGCGATGGCCGCGGCTGCCGACGGCATCGCGGAGGTCGTCGACGGCGACGTGGTGCCGCTCGCGCTGGCCACCGACCCGGCCGCGCCGGACACCCCCGACGGACGGCTGGCCGTCACCTTGGCCCTGCCGACCGACGACGGCGGCGCCCTCGACGTGGCCCCGGTGTTCGTGGCCTCGGACCGCCTGCTCGCCGCCTACGACCTCGATCCCGACGACGTCGCCGCCGGACCCGACCTCCTGAGCGTCGCCGACCTGGCCACCCGCCAGCCGGGCGAGGTGCGGAAGCTGCTCGCCGGCGACGCCCTCCTCCTGTCCGGCACCGCCGCACCGCCGAGCCCGGCCGACCCCGTCGGGACGCTGCCCTCGCGGGCGACGTCGCTGCCGGCCGCGCTGGTGACGCCGGAGGGGGCGGCGCGCCGGGGGTGGGAGCCGGTGGTCGTCGGGTGGCTGGTCGACGCCGGCGGTCCGGTCACGTCGGCCGAGGTGGGGGAGGCCCGCGCCATCGCCGTCGGGGCCGGGGTGCTGGTCGAACCGCCCGAGCGCCGGGCCTCGCTGGCCCGGGCCCGGTGGATCGCCACCGCGGCGGGGACGGCGATCGCCCTGGGCGTGCTGGCGGCGACGGTGGGGCTGCTGCGGCGGGAGCAGGAGGGCGACCTCCGCACGCTCGTGGCGGTCGGGGCGACCCGCGGCACCCGGCGGCTGCTGGCGGCGACGACGAGCGGCGCCCTCGCCCTCCTCGGCGCCCTCCTGGGCACCGCCGGCGCCTACGCCGTGCTCGCCTCTCGCTCCTGGTCCGAGATCGACCGGCTGGTCCCGGTGCCGGTGGCCCCGCTGCTGGTGCTCGTCCTGGGGGCGCCGACGGCGGCCGCCCTCGTCAGCGCCCTCTTCGTCGGGAGACGGGTCCAGCCGACCGGTTGAGGTCAGGCGGGCGGGCTCGCGCCGAGGACGCAGAACTCGTTGCCCTCCGGATCGGCGAGGACGACCCAGGGCTCGTCCCCCTGGCCGATGTCGACGCGGGTGGCGCCCAGGGCCTCCAGGCGGGCCACCTCGGCGGCCTGGTCGTCCGGGCGGAAGTCGAGGTGCAGCCGGTTCTTGATCTGCTTCGGCTCGTCGACCTCGCCGAACAGCAGCCCGGGCAGCTGATCGGGCGCCGGGCGGATCTCGAACTCGCCCTTCCGGTCGTCGACCACCACCCAGCCGAGGGCATCCCGCCACCACGTGCCGAGCGCCACCGAGTCCCGGCTGTCGACGATCACCTGCTCCCAGATCAAGGTCATGCGCCCCCTTCTAGTCCGGCGGGGGGCTCCTGGGTCGTGCCAGGCTCTGGGCCCGACAGTCAGGGGACGCCACGGTGATCGAGCAGACCCACACCTTGACGACCGCAGACGGCCCGATGGGCGTCCACGTGGTGCGTCCCGACGGCGACGAGGCCCTCCCGGCGGTGGTCTCCTTCCACCACGGGCCCGGTCTCGACGACGGATCGAAGGAGGCGATGGCGCGCATCGCCGAGTGGGGGTACGTGGTGGTCAGCCACGACCGCTACCACCGTGACGGCGAGTGGATCGTCATGGACATGCGCACGCCCTCCGAGGAGGACCGCCGCCGGTTCCTCGAGATCTTCCTCGGCGCCACCGACGAGCGGGTCGCCGCCGATCTCGACGTCGTGCTGGCCCACCTCGACGCCGACCCGGGGGTGCGCCCCGGCCCCATGGGGTGCATCGGCTACTGCATCGGCGGACGCTCGGTGCTGCGGGCGTTGGCCGCCCACCCGGAGCGCCTCCGCAGCGGCATCGCGCTGCACCCCTCGCGGTGCACGACCGACGGGGCCGACTCGCCCCACCTCGTGGTCCCGTCGCTCACGGCGTCGCTCTACGTGGGCTTCGGCGCCGAGGACCGGTCGCAGTCGCCGGCGGACAACCAGGCCCTGATCGAGCTCGTCGAGGCCCTGCCGACCGGCGAGGTCGAGATCCACGACGGCGCCGAGCACGGCTTCGCGGTGCCGGGTCGGGCGTACCACGCCGGTGCCGCCGACCGCTCCTACGACCGCGCTCGTTCGCTGTTCGCCGCCACCCTCCGCTGACCCCGCGTCGGGGATTTGCGTAGGCGTCGCTCAGGACCCTCGTGCCCCGGTGCCGCACGATGCCCGGGACGACGGCCGGACGGCCACGACGCACGAGAGCAGGAGATCGAGATGGGTCTGGAAGAGAAGCGGCGGATCAAGGAGCTGCAGGAGGTGACGCTCCCGGAGCGGGTGCGCGAGATCGAGGAGATCTGCGGCGCGCCGATCCCGTACGACGTCGACTGGGACAGCCTCGCCGACGATGCCGCCGGCCTGAACTTCCTCGACAACCTGTCGTGCCACCGCCTCAACATGGCGCTGCGGACGATCTGCGCCGACGACCTCGGCAAGGAGGCCATCCGCGAGGGCCTCACGATGGTCAGGCTGAAGAACGTCACCGATGTGGCCGACAAGCACATCGCCTTCACCGACGGCGTGCTCGAGATGCACTGCGCCTACGCCCAGGGCGCGTCGGGGATGATCCCCGACGCCGAGATCCACGACGTCCTGCTCGCCGGCCTCTAGCCGGGGTCGGTCGTGAGGGTGCCGCGGTCGAGGGCGCGGATGAGCTCGAGGCGGGACGCGCAGCCGGTCTTGGCGTAGATGCGCGAGAGGTAGACCTCGATGGTCTTGGGGCTGTAGTGCATGGCCGCCGCGATCTGGCGGTTGGTCAGGCCGTCGCGCACGAGCCGGACGAGCTGGGCGTCGGTGTCGCTCAGCTCGGAGCGGGGCTGGGCCGCTCGCCGGGGGACCGTGAGGCCGCCGGCCCGCAGGGCGGCGGCGCTGCGCCGGCGCCACCGGGCCGCACCGAAGGCGTCGAAGGCGCGGTAGGCGGCGGTGAGGTGGGTCGCCGGGTCGTCGCCGAGCTCGCCCCGGAGCAGGGCGGCGTGGGCCGCCTCGACCGCCCACCCCTCGGCCTCCGCCAGGTCTTGGTAGGCGCGGGCCACCTCCACGTCCTGGTCGACGAGGGCCCGGGCCCGCAGGGCGGGGATCTGGCACTCGACCCAGCCGGTGCGGACGGCCAGCTCCTCGATGGCCGCCGCCTCGGCTCGGGCGGCGTCGGGGCGACCGGCGTCGAGGTGCAGCTCGACCAGCTCCCGCCGCATCTCGGCGTGCCGCCAGAGGCTCCCGCCCGGAGGGCTGGCGTCGAGCTCGGCCTGCAGCACCGCGGTGGCCTCCGCCGGCTCGTCGAGGGCCCGGTGCAGCCGGGCCCGCACCAGCACGGCGATGCGCCGCAGGGCCATCAGCGGCGTCACCAACCGGCCGGCGATGGCGGTGGCCTGGTCGATGTCGCCCCGGTCGATCAGGATCTCGGCCGCTCCGCCCAGCAGCATCTGGGCCCCGACCGTCGTGCCCCGCTGGTCGAGGTCGAAGCTGGCCGTGCGGACGAGGTCGAGGGCGGCGTCCCACTCGCCGGCGAGCCAGTCGCGCCGGACCTGGCCGGCCTCGACCGAGCCGCCGATGCTGAGGGTCACGTCGTCGGGCCGCAGACGGCGGGCGGCGGCGAGGTGGTCGTCGATGCGGTGCAGGAGGCCGGGTCGCCAGTCGGCGAAGGCGGTGAGCTCGTGGGCGGCGAGGGCCACGGTCGGCGACGACCGCTCGGTCAGGGCCCGGACCCGGTCGAGCAGGGCGGCGGCCTCCTCGACCCGGCCCACGTGGTTGGCGTACTGCACCAGGTGGGCGAGGGCCGAGAGGGCGGCGGCCGGGGTGACGTCGGGCCCGTCGAGCTCGGCCCGGGCGGCGGCGTACCCGTCGGCGGCCCGGTCGGGGTGGTCGGCCTGGAGCCAGAGGTTCACCTGCATCGACAGCAGCGGGCAGCGGGCCTCCCCCCGCTCCCGCTCGGCGGCGATGACGTCCAGGGCGCCGTCGACGTCCCCACCGACGTAGAGGTCGTTGGCCACGGTCGCGGCGATGGCCGCCCGCGTCGTCCCCGCCGGGAGCTCGGCGAGGGCGGCCCGGCCGGCGGCGGCCGCCTCGCGGGGCCGGGCCCCGAGGTGCAGGGCCCGGGCCTGGGCGGCCAGGACCTCGCCCCGGCGGTCGGCCCCGGCCGGGAGCAGCTCGACGGCCCGGCACAGGTGGTCGGCCGCCACCAGCGGGGCGGTGGCGGCGACGGCCCGCCCGGCGTCCAGCAGCACCTC
>DASVEC010000461.1:0-12005 GCA_036380755.1 Iamia sp.
GCTCTGGGTCGTCCTCGGGCTGGCGCCCCTCGTCATGTCGTGGACCGGCGTGGCCATGTGGCTCGACCGCCGCCGCAAGCGCGCCCACCGCACCGACACCGAGACCCTCCAGGAGGAGCCGTCGTGACCACCCGCCTGATCGCCCTGATCGCCCTCCTCGCCGGCCTGGCGGCCTGCGGGGGCACCCGCTTCGTCGTCATCGAGAACGGGGGTGGGGCGGTGGCGGCCACTCCCACGACCGTCGCCGCCGAGGTCGCCTCGGAGGAGGACGAGACGGCCATCCGCGAGGTGGTGGCGGCGACGCTGACGCTCGAGGACGTCCCCTTCGAGGAGCGGTCCGCCCACGTGATCGGCGGCGAGGACCTGGAGCCGACCGTCGACGCGACCCTCGAGATCACCTCCGGCCTCGACGTCGAGCTCGACATCACCGAGGTGACGATCGCGGGCACGACGGCGACGGCCACGACCGACGTCGTCGTGGACGGTGAGGCCTTCGCCACCGACCTGCCGGTGACCCTCGAGCAGGTCGACGGCGAGTGGAAGATCACCCGCGCCGGCGCCTGCACGATCCTCGCCCTCGCCTCCCCCTGCCCGGAGGCTCCGGCCGGCTGACGGCGGCTAGCGACCCTCGAAGGTGGGGTCGCGCTTCTCGAAGAAGGCGCGCATGGCCTCGGCGGTGTCCTTGGTCGAGAAGTTCACCGTCTGGGCCGTGCTCTCGGCGTCGAGCATCGTCTCCCACGACGTCTCCACCGCCCGGTTCAGCATCCGCTTGGTCTGGGTCAGGGCGATGGGCGGCCCGGCCGCCAGACGCTGGGCCCACTCGTCGACGAGGGCATCGAGCTCGTCGGGCGGGACCACCCGGTTGACCAGGCCCAGCCGCTCGGCCTCCGACGCCGGCAGGACCTCGGCCAGCAGGGCCAGCTCCTTGGCCCGGTGGAGCCCGACGAGCCGGGGCAGCAGCCAGGCGCCGCCGAAGTCGGTCGACAGGCCGCGGCGGGCGAAGATCTCGGAGAACCGGGCCTCGGTCGACGCCACCGTGAGGTCGCAGCCCAGGGCGATGTTGAGACCGGCGCCGGCGGCCACGCCGTTGATGCGGGCGATGGTCGGCTGGGGCAGGTCGTGGAGGGCCTGCGCCACCCGGTGGAGGTCGCGCATGTGGGCCAGGCCGTGGGTGTCGGCGGTGAGGCCGCCGAGGTCGGCGCCCGAGCAGAAGGCATCACCCGCGCCGGTGACGACCACCACCCGCACGGTCTCGTCGACGGCCACGGCGGTGAACAGGTCGAGCAGCTCGACGGCCATCTGCGAGCTCAGGGCGTTCTTCCGCTCGGGCCGGGACAGGGTCACCGTGAGGACGGCGCCGTCGCGAGCGACGATGAGGGTCTCGAGGTCGGCCATGACCGGACCCTAGGCCCGCCGCCGTAGCCTGGGCCGATGGGCTTCAACCCCCACGCCAAGACCCGCAAGGGCCCCGCCGACTACGTGATGGTCGCGGCCGCCCTCCTGGTCTGCCTCGGGCTGCTGGCCTGGGCCCTGCTGGGCTGACGTGGCCCGCACCCGGCCCCGCGCCACTCGTCGCCGCACCCCCCGGCTCCCGGCCTGGGCCACCGGCGCGGAGGTGGCCACCGACGAGCTCGACGGCATCCCGGTCGAGGTGCGGACGATCCAGCCCTACCAGGCCACCAAGGCCTACACCTGCCCCGGCTGCCACTCCCCCATCCCGAGCGGCACCGGTCACCTGGTCGTCGTCCCGCTGGTCGACCCCGACGATCGTCGCCACTGGCACCGGTCCTGCTGGGCCCGCCGCCACCGCCGCCGCCCTCGCTGATCGATCCGAGCTTTGAGCGCCCGACATCGCTATTCGATGCCAGGCGCTCAAAGTTCGGGGGTGCTAGGCGGCGGCCAGGGCCGAGGCGAGGGCGTCGTCGAGGGACGTGCCGGAGCCGTCGGCGCCGGGCGGACGACGGGCGTCGTCGACCACCGTCTCGGTGGCCATGCCGGCGAGCAGCGACGTGGTGGCCCACGGGTCGACGCCGGCGATCAGCGAGGCGGCGGGACCGAACCAGTCGGCCCCGACCGGCAAGCGGGCGATCGTGCGCAGCGTGCGGCCCTGGGCCTCGGCGGTGCGCTCCATCAGCTCGGCGAAGGTGAGGACCTCGTCACCGCCGATGTCGTAGCCGCCGGGCGCGAGGTCGAGGGCGGCGACGAGGGCCGCGGTGAGGTCGGCCTGGGCGATGGGTTGGGTCCGGACCCGGGCGGCCGACGGGACGACGATCGGCAACGGCGACCGGCCGGTGACGCAGGCCAGCATGCGGGCCAGGCGGAAGCCGAGGCTGCGGGGGCCGATGACGATCGACGCCCGCAGCTCGACGGTGCGGCACCGATCGCGCAGCAGCTCGCCGACCTCGTGACGGGACCGCAGGTGCTCCGACGGCGACGACCGGGGCCCGAGCCCGCCGAGGTAGACGACGGGACGATCGGGTCCCCAGGCGGCGGCGAAGCGCTCGGCCCGCTCGCGGTCGACGTCGGCCACATCGGACCGCTCCAGCCCGTGGACCAGGTAGTACGCCGCGTCGGCGCCGGCCAGGGCGCCGTCGGGATCGATGTCGTCGTCGGCGTCGAGGTCGAAGGTCACAGCCCGCCCCGGACCGGCGTAGGAGGCGGGCCGGCGGGTGGCGGCGAGGACGTCGTGACCGGCGCGGGCCAGGGCTGGGACCAGCTCGGTTCCGACTGCGCCGGTGGCACCGGTGACGAGGATCTGCATCCGCCGCCCCTGCCCGGGTGTTGTGAAGCCACGCACATGGGGTAGTCCGGGCGGGTGCTGATCGCCGCCGGGCTCGTCCTCGCCCTCGCCGCCTGGGCGTTCCTGTTCCGGCTCCCCCGTGAGGGGCTCTGGGCCCGGACGTGGCTCGTGGCCCCGATGGTGATCGCCTATTCGCTCGCCGCCCTGGCCGCCGACGACCGCCTGGCCGACACGATCGGGCCGGTGGGCCCGGCCGAGGTCGCGGTCGGGCTCGGCGCCGGCGCCGCCTGGCTGGTCGCCACCCAGGTCGGCAACCGACTGCTGTGCCGGCTGGTCCCGGTCTTCGTCGCCCAGGTCGAGGACCTGTACCGGATCCGCGACGACCACACGCCAGTGTGGGCGATGGTCGGCGGCGTCGCCCTCATGGGCCTGGCCGAGGAGCTGCTGTTCCGGGGCCTGGTCCAGGGCGGGATCGGCCTGCTGGCCGCCGTCGTCGCCTACACGCTCGTCCAGTCCGTCGAGGGCAAGTGGGCCCTCGCCCTCGCCGCCCTGCTCGGGGGCGTGGTGTGGGGCCTGCTCTTCGCCTGGCGCGACGGGCTCGTCGCCCCCGTCGTGGCCCACGTCCTGTGGACCGGGACGCTCACCTTCCTCTGGCCCCTGCGCCCCGCCCACCCGCCCGTCGTCGATCCCGTTCCCCAGGAGATCCCGTGACCCGGTTCCAGAACCGCAACCGCTCCGAGGCCGACCTCCCCGTCGCCCGTGACCGCATCTGGGAGGTGCTGACCGATCCCGGGTGCCTCGCCGCCCTCACGCCCCTCATCAAGGACATCACCGCCGACGGCGACCGGTGGTGCTGGCAGCTCACCGGCATCTCCGCGCTCGGGGTGAGCGTGGCCCCGTCGTTCACCGAGCAGATGGCGTTCACGCCGGTCGAGCGGATCGAGTACCGCCACGCCCCGCCGTCGGGGACGACGGAGAAGGCCGGTGCCGACGGCGTCTACACGCTCACCGAGCTGCCCGGGGACGGCTGCCGGCTGTTCGTCGACCTCACGATGTGGGTCGACCTGCCGCTGCCCAAGCTGTCCCGGCGGGCGGTCGAGCGGGTGATGGCCGAGACGATGCAGCGAGCCGGCGACCGCTTCGCCGAGAACCTCTACCGCCACCTCGACATCGACCCCGCCGATGTCGAGATCCGCGTCCCGGCCTAGTCAGACGAGGCTGCACGACAGGCCCGGCGCGTCGCCGGAGTCACCTGATGGGTCCGGTCCGGCCTGGCGGCAGCCCCTCCACCCGGCCTGCGTCGGATGAGCCGGCGGCGAAGCCGCTTCGGCGGGAAGGAGCCGGCCACGAGCGCGATCGGAGGCGATCAGGCCTGCGACCTGGCTTCGGCCTTCAGAACGCGCTCTCGATCACCTCGAGGTCGCCGCCGAGGATGGCGACCACGTCGAAGCGCACGTCCGTCGCCCGGATCTCGTGCTCGGCCAGCCAGGCCGCCGCCAGCCGCCGGATGCGGGCCTGCTTGGCGGGGGTCACCGCCTCGGCGGGCACGCCGAAGGCGTTGGTGCGCCGGGACTTGACCTCGACGAACGCGACCACGCCCCGACGACGGACCACGAGGTCGAGCTCACCCGTGCGCCCGGCGCGCCAGTTCCTGTCGAGGACGTCCCACCCCCGCTGCTGGTACCAGCGGGCAGCCTGGTCCTCGCCGTCGATCCCCCGGGCGCGCCGAGGATCGGTCAGCTGGAGCGCTTCTCCTTGATCTTGGCGGCCTTGCCGACGCGATCACGGAGGTAGAAGAGCTTGGCCCGGCGCACGTCGCCCCGGGTGACCAGCTCGATCTTGGAGACGTTGGGGGTGTACAGCGGGAAGGTCCGCTCGACACCGACGCCGTAGCTGACCTTGCGCACGGTGAAGGTCTCGCGCACGCCGGCGCCCTGGCGGCGGATGACGACGCCCTGGAAGACCTGGACGCGCTCCTTGTTGCCCTCGATCACGCGGACGTGGACCTTGAGAGTGTCACCGGCCTGGAAGTCGGGCACGGCGTCGGTACGGGCCTCGCCACTCGTGGAGATGGTGGCGGTGTCGATCACGTCCAGGCGGTTCACGGTGCGCGTCCTTGCGTCTCTTCGGTGGCGACAGGTCTGTCGCAGGAGCCGGAGCAGCCGGCCCAGGGGCGACCGACAACGCTAGCCCGGACCCCCGTCGGAGCGAAACCCGGCCACCGGGGGGTGCTGAGCCATCAGCGCCTCCTCCTCGGCCGTGAGGCCACCGCGGGCCTCGATCAGGTCGGGACGGAGCGCCACGGTGCGGTGGAGGGCCTGGGCGTGGCGCCAGCCGGCCACCTTCCCGTGGTCGCCGGAGCGGAGGATCTCGGGCACCTCCTGCCCCCTCCACTCCGGGGGGCGGGTCCACTGGGGGTACTCGAGCAGGCCCTCGGAGAAGGACTCCTCGTCGGCCGACGCCGCGTTGCCCATGACCCCGGGGACCAGCCGGCCCACCGCCTCCAGCACGACCAGCGCGGCCACCTCGCCACCGGCGAGGACGAAGTCGCCGATCGACAGCTCGCCATCGACCACCTCGGTGCGGACCCGGTGGTCGACGTCCTCGTAGCGGCCGCAGAGCAGCGAGAAGCCGTTGCCGGCGGCCAGCTCGCGGGCCCGGGCCTGGTCGAAGCGGCGTCCGCCGGGGCCGAGCAGGAGCAGGG
This sequence comes from Iamia sp., assembly GCA_036380755.1. Classification (GTDB taxonomy): domain Bacteria; phylum Actinomycetota; class Acidimicrobiia; order Acidimicrobiales; family Iamiaceae; genus Iamia. The sequence goes on from DASVEC010000461.1 coordinate 5,445, forward strand.
GCCGGGGCGGGTCGACGGCGTCGACCGCGGCGGCGAGGGGCTCGGGCATGAGGACCATCCCGGCGCCCCCGCCGTAGGGCGAGTCGTCGACCGACCGGTGGGGATCGGTGGTGGCCGACCGCAGGTCGTGGATGCGGACGTCGAGGAGACCCTTCTCCCGGGCCCTGCCCAGCAGGCTCCGGTCGGCGACGTCACCGACCATGTCGGGGAAGATGGTGAAGACGTCGATGCGCACGGGGCCGCTCAGGACTCGGCCACGCCGAGCAGCCCCTCGGGCGGGTCGATGACCACCCGCTCGGGCAGCTCGGAGGCGTCGACCACGAAGACGACGGGCACCAGGTCGCCGGTGTCGAGCACCAGCAGCTCGTGGGCGGGGTTGTCCTGCACGGCCTCGACGACGCCCACCGTGGTGCCGTCGCGCAGGGCGACGGTTGCGCCCACCAGCTCGTGCACCCACAGCTCGTCCTCCTCGGCGTCGAGGGGGACGGCGGTGAGGAGGGCGCCGCGGAGGGCCTCGGCCGCGGTGCGATCGCCGACGCCGGCGAAGCCGACGATCCAGCGGTCGGGCGGCTGGTGGGCCGACCGGGCGACCTCGTGCTCGACGTCGTCGACGAAGAGGCGCGACCCGGGCTCGACCCGCTCGAGCCGGTCGGTCGTGAGGCTGACGGACACGTCGCCCTTCAGCCCGTGCGCCTTGTGGACCCGCCCGACCTCGAGACGGTCGGTCATCGGTCGCTCAGTCGACGAACTCGATGGCGACGCCGGTCTCGCCGTCCTTGGCGGCGGCGGCCCGGCCGATCGAGCGGATGGCGTTGGCCACCCGACCCCGCTTGCCGATGACCCGGCCCATGTCGCCGTCGGAGACGTAGACGTTGAGGGTCAGGCCGTTGGCGTCGTCGGCCTCGACGCGAACCCCGTCGGGGTCGGCCACGAGGGCCTTGGCCAGGTACTCGAGCACGGCGACGGCCGTCTCGGGGGCATCGACCTCGTCGGAGGCGTCGTCGGCCTCGACCGCCTCGTCGGCGGTGTCGTCGAGCTCGGCGACGTCGTCGGCCGGCAGCTCGTCGCTCACGAGGCGTCAGCCGCGGCCGCGGCCTCGACCGGACGGTCGTCGGGACCCGGGGCCGGCAGCGGCTCGGGCTCGGTGCCGTCCTTGAAGTGCTTCCAGGCGCCGGAGATCTCCAGCAGCTTCTGGGCCCGCTCGGTGGGCTGGGCGCCGTTGCGCAGCCACTTCACGGCCTTCTGGTTGTCGATCCGGATCGACGAGGGCTCGCGGCGGGGCTGGTAGGTGCCGATGATCTCGATGAACCGGCCGTTGCGGGGCGAGCGCGCGTCGGCCGCCACGAGGCGGTAGGTCGGCTGCTTCTTCTTGCCCATCCGCATGAGGCGGAGCTTCACGGCCACGATTGAGGTCCTCTGTCTGTCGAAGTCTTGGCCCGAGGGCCGACTGGCAATGCTGCCCGGTGGAGGGGGCCCTTGACAACTTCGTGCCGGGCACCAGGGCCCTAGAGCCCGGGGAGCTTGAACTCGCCGGCTCCGGGGTCGGGCAGTCCGGGCACCAGCGGGCCCTTGCCCTGGGCCCGGGGGTGGCCGCCCTTCGGCGTCACCCGACCGCCCTTCTTCCCCTTCTTGCCCTTCTTGGGCTTCTTGGGGCCGAGCCCGAAGCTCTTCATCATCTTCTGCATCTGCCGGAACTGCTCCAGCAGGGCGTTGACCTCGGCCACGTTGGCGCCGCTGCCGTCGGCGATGCGCTGGCGGCGGGAGCCGTCGATGATGTCGGGGCGCCGCCGCTCCTCCTTGGTCATCGAGGTGATCATGGCCTCGACCCGGGAGAGCTCCTTGTCGTCGATCTCCTGGTTGCGGAGCTCCTTGGGCACGCCGGGGAGCATCCCGATGAGCCCCGAGATGGGGCCCATCTTCTTCACCTGCTGCATCTGCTCGAGGAAGTCCTCGAAGGTGAACTGCCCCTCCATGAGGCGCTGGGCCGCCTCCGCCGCCTCATCCTCGTCGAAGGCCTCCTTGGCCCTGTCGATCAGGGTGAGGACGTCGCCCATGCCCAGGATCCGCCCGGCCAGGCGATCCGGGTGGAAGAGGTCGAAGTCGGCCAGCTTCTCGCCGTTGGAGGCGAAGGCGATGGGCCGGCCCACGACCTCCTTCACCGAGAGGGCGGCACCGCCGCGGGCATCGCCGTCGAGCTTGGTGAGGATCACGCCGTCGAGCTCGAGGGTGGCGTGGAAGTTCTCGGCCGTCGTGACGGCGTCCTGGCCGGTCATGGCGTCGACGACCAGGAACGTGTAGTGCGGCTGGGTCACCTCGGCGATCCGGCGCACCTGCTCCATGAGCTCTTCGTCGATCGAGAGCCGGCCGGCGGTGTCGACGATGACCACGTCGCGGCCGAGACGCCGGGCCTCGGCGATGGCCCGCTCGGCCACCTCGACGGGGTCGCCGCCCTCGCCGCCGATCGCATCGTCCTTGCTGACGACCGGCACGTCGACCTGGCGGCCGAGGGTCCGGAGCTGCTCGATGGCCGCCGGGCGCTGAAGGTCGGCTCCGACGAGCATCGGGTTGCGGCCCTGGGCCTTGAACCAGCGGGCCAGCTTGGCCGAGGTGGTGGTCTTGCCCGAGCCCTGGAGGCCGGCCATGAGGATGACCGTCGGGGGCTTGCCGGCGTAGGTGATCCGCAGGGTCTCGCCACCGAGGGTGGCGATCAGCTCCTGGTGGACGATGTCGATGACCTGCTGCGCCGGGTTGAGCGCCTTCGACAGCTCCATCCCGAGGCAGGCCTCGCGGACCCGGGACACGAAGCCCCGCACCACGGTGAAGCTGACGTCGGCCTCGAGCAGGGCGAGACGGATCTCGCGGAGGACCTCGTCGACCTCCTCCTCGCCCAGGCGGCCCTTGCCACGCAGGCGGGTGAAGATCCCCTCGAAGCGGTCGGTGAGTGCGTCGAACATGCGGCTGGCGACTCTACCGGTCGGATCGTGTCGGCTCGCGGCCGGGGACTAGACCTCGGGCGTGATGGGTCCGGTGGGGGCGCCGACGGCCCCGCCCTGGGTCCGGGCCTCGATCTCGGCCCGGAGGCGGGCCCGCATCTCGGCCCCGGTGGTGGGGGCCACGAGGAGGCCCACACCCACCCCGAGCAGGAAGACGATGAAGCGGTTGTAGCCCATCATCCGGGCGACGAGCAGGACGATCTTCACGGGGGAGAAGAGCAACCGCAGGAGGAACATGGCCGCCCACCGTACTCCCACCCGTTCCTGTCACACCCTGCTGCTACCGTGACGGCAGCACTTCCCCGGTGTCATGCAGATCCGACCCGAGAGGAGTGCCCCGTGGCGCTCGCCACCAGAGAACGCCAGCAGATCTACACCCGCCTCGCCCCCGTGATCGGCGAAGAGGAGGCCGGCACCTTGCTCGACCAGTTCCCGTCCACCGCCGACACCGAGCTCGCCACCGTCGCCGATCTCAAGGCCCTCGACGCCAAGATCGACATGGTCGAGGCTCGCCTCATCGGGAAGATGGAGGCCGGGTTCGAACGGCTCGAGAAGCTGATCTACCAGCAGATGCGCAGGCAGACGATCCTCATGTTCACGATGGTCGTCGCCGTGGTCGGGCTGGCGGCCCGTACCAACATCTTCGGCTGACGCACGTCGTACGGTTCCCGTCGTGGACGTGGGCACGGCGGCGATGGGGGCGTGGTCGTCGGGGATCTCGATGTACTTCGTCGCCGCGGTGCTCGGTCTGGCCGGACGGGCCGACTGGATCGACTGCCCCGAGTGGCTGATGCGGCCGTGGGTCATCGGCGTGGCCGCCGCCCTGTTCGTGGTCGAGCTGATCGTCGACAAGGTGCCGTGGCTCGACAGCACCTGGGACGCCGTCCACACCGCCCTGCGCCCGACCGCCGGCGGGATCCTCTTCTCCACCGCCGGCGACGGCGGCGATGCCCTCTGGATGGGGCTCGTCGGCGGCGGCATGGCGCTCAGCGCCCACCTGGCCAAGGCCAGCCTGCGGGCGCTCGTGAACCTCTCCCCCGAGCCGGTGTCGAACATCGTCGTGAGCCTGAGCGAGGACGGCCTGGTGACGGTGCTGATGGGCCTGGCCGTGTCCTATCCCCGGGCCGCGCTGGTGGTCGCCGTCTCGCTGGCGGCGGTGTCCACCGTCGTCAGCATCGTGCTGCTCCGCACCGTGCGGCGGGCCTGGCGGAATTGGCGGGACCGGCGCCGGGAGCGTCTCGTCCATCGTCGTGCCGGAGGGGCCTGGACGGGGTAGGGAGGGGCGATGCTGCACCGCACCGCCGTCGTCGTGTCCGCCCTCGCCCTGGCCGCTGCCGTCGGGTGCGGGGGCGACGACCCCGACCACCTCGCCGCCGGCGACGACTTCTCCGTCGAGGCCGCTCTGGCCGATCTGCCCGTCCCCGACGGCGACGAGGGCCTGACGGTGACGGTGTTCGACCTGGAGGCCGCGGGCGAGGCCAACGACGCCGGCGAGCGTCCAGGGTCCGACGATGACGACGTCGGCGGATGGTTCCTCACCGCCACGGGCACGGCCACGGAGGAGGGTGAGGACTTCCCACCCGTCTTCGTGCCTCCGGCCGAGGTGCTGGGCACCGAGCGGATCGCCTCGATCGAGGAGATCGAGTCGGAGCTGGGATGGAGCGCGCTCGACGTCGACGCGGTGGCCGAGGTCCTGCTCCCGCCGTTCCGGTTCGGGGTCGTGGCGGGCGATGTGGGCGACGACACCTTCGCCGACGCCGGGCTCGAGGCCGACGACGGCGTGGTCCGCATCGGCGAGGGCGAGGACGGTGAGACCGACCCCGCGGGCGCCACCGCCGCCCGCCCGCTGGGCACGCCGCTGAGCATGGCGGCCGAGGACGGGCGGCTGGCCGTCGGCTCCTCCGGCGACGACGTCGCGGCATGGCTCGACGGCGAGCCCGCCACCCTGGCCGAGGAGGACGATCTGCGCGGCGTCGCCGCCGTCCTCGACGAGGCCGGCGCCGTGGCGGCCTACCTCACGACCGCCACCCCGAGCTCAGGCTCGTACACGGCAGTCGGGATCGGCTGGGCCGTCGAGGACGGCGAGCCCCGCATCACGATCGCCTACGCCTACGAGGACGAGGAGGCGGCCGAGGGCGCGGTCGACGAGGTCGAGGCCGCCTACGACGCCACCAGCGCCATCACGGCGGCGCCGATCGCCGACCAGCTCGCCCTGGACGACGTCGAGGTCGACGGCGCCGTCGTCGTGGCCCACGTGCGCCCCGGGCCCGAGGGCCGTCCCCAGACGCCCTTCGCCATGCTCCAGCAGCGCGACGTGCCCTTCGCGTTCGGCTAGGAGGTGGCGAAGAGGGCGTCGACGAACTCGTTGGGGTCGAAGGCGACGAGGTCGTCGGCCGTCTCGCCCAGCCCGACCAGCTTCACCGGGATGCCCAGCTCGGCCTGGATGGCCACCACGATGCCGCCCTTGGCCGAGCCGTCGAGCTTGGTGAGGACGACACCGGTGACGTCGACCGCCTCGGTGAAGACGCGGGCCTGGGCCAGGCCGTTCTGGCCGGTGGTCGCGTCGAGGACGAGCAGCGTCTCGGTGACGTGGCCCGGCTCCTTGCTGGCCACCCGGCGCACCTTGCGCAGCTCCTCCATCAGGTTGGTCTTGTTGTGGAGGCGGCCGGCGGTGTCGGCCAGCACCAGGTCGGCGCCCTTGGCGTTGGCCTTGCTGATGCCGTCGAAGATGATCGAGCTCGGGTCGGCGCCCTCGTCGCCCCGGACCAGGGTGGCGCCCGAGCGCTCGGCCCAGGTGCCCAGCTGCTCGGCGGCGGCGGCGCGGAAGGTGTCGCCGGCGGCCATGACGACGGTGCGGCCGACCTCGGTCTCGCGCTTGCCGATCTTGCCGATCGTGGTGGTCTTGCCCACGCCGTTGACGCCGACGAAGAGCCAGACGTTGGTCTTGCCCTCGTCGAAGCGCAGCGACCGGTCGGTCACGGCCAGGCGGGCCTTCATCTCGTCCTTGACCGCCTCCAGCAGGGCCTCGGGCGACTCGATGGCCTGCTCCTTCACGGTCGCCCGCACGGCCTCCAGCAGCTCGGTGGCGGGACCCACGCCCACGTCGGCCCGGATGAGGGCCTCCTCCAGCTCCTCCCAGGTCTCGCCGTCGATGGCCGAGCGGGAGAGGATCGAGCCCCAGTAGCCCGAGACGGTGCCCCGGGCCTTGGCCAGCCGGTCCCGGAAGGTGGGCCGGACCGGGGCGACGACGGGCGGCGTCTCGAGCGTCGGCGGCTCCTCGACCACGACCTCGCCCTCGGGCGTCGCGACCGTGGGGCGATCGAGCGTGGCGGTGCCGCCCCGGGAGCTCGCCGGCGGCTCCAGCTCGGGCCCCCGGCTCCGCATGCGGGGGCCGACGAGGGCGACGGCGATGCCGAACACGACGCCGACGACGAGCAGGACGATCAGGATCTCCATGAGCCGCCGATGCTACGTGGAGCGCTGGGGGCTTCAGCCGCCCAGGGGGCCGGTGGGGACCTTCACCTCGTCGGCGGGCACCGGGGTGCGGGCCAGGTCGACGAAGTGCTCG
>DASVEC010000462.1:0-11445 GCA_036380755.1 Iamia sp.
ACCCCGGTGAGGAAGCTCGCTACGTCCGAGAGGAGGAAGTCGACGACCGCCACGATGTCGGCCTCCGTGGCGTTCCTCCCCAGCGGGTTGCCCCTGGCCGCGTCGGCCGCCACGTCGGCGGGAGCCACGCCGCGGGCGCCCGACTTCCAGTCCAGGACCTGTTCCCCCATGCCGGTCGTGGGGCAGGCGACGGGACACACCGCGTTGACGGTCACCCCGGCCGATGCCAGCTCGGCGGCGAGCGACTCCGTCAGGCCGAGCAGGCCGAACTTCGAGGCGGCGTAGGCCTGGATGAGGGGTGCGCCCCGGCGACCGGCGTCCGACGAGATCAGCACCATGCGTCCGCCGCCCTGGGCGACGAGGTGCGGGGCCACCGCCTGGCAGGTGAAGAAGGCGCCCTTCAGGTTGACATCGAGCGTGAGGTCCCAGTCCGCCTCGGTCACCTGGTCGAGCGGCTTGAAGTGGATGACGCCGGCCGAGACGACCAGCGCGTCGAGCCCCGAGAACGCCCGCGCGACGCCGTCCACCGCCGTCCGCACCGCCGCCGGCGAGCGGACGTCGCAGCTCTCGACGTGGACCCTCTCGCCCAGCTCGGCCGCGAGGACCTCGAGCCCGGTCCGGTCGAGGTCGAGGAGGCCGACCGAGGCCCCGCTGGCGTGGAGGTGACGGGCGATGGCCCGGCCGAAGCCGGAGGCGGCGCCGGTGATCAGGGCCCGCATCACTGGGCCGTCGCCCCGCCGTCGACCATGAGCGCGCTCCCGGTCGTGAAGCTGGAGTCGTCGCAGGACAGGAAGAGCGCGGCCCGCGCCACCTCCTCGGGCCGGCCCACCCGGCCCTGGGGGTGCTCCTGGCGTTCGGCCTCGGCCGCCTCGGCGAGCGAGGAGCCGACGGCCCGAGCCTCGATCGCCTCGTCGAGGAGGGGCGTGTCGATCGAGCCGGGGCACACGCAGTTGACGCGGATGCCGTCGGCGGCGTGGTCGAGGGCCATGGCCCGGCAGAGCATGAGCATGGCGCCCTTGGAGGCGCAGTAGGCCGCCCACTGGCGGCTCCCGACGAAGGAGCTGGTGGACGCGGTCATGACGACCGTCCCGCCCCCCGCCCGGACGAGCTCGGGGACACCGTGGTGCGCCAGCAGGTACGCGCTCTTCAGGTTGACCGCCATGATCCGGTCCCACTCGTCCTCGGTCGTGGCCACCACGTCCTTGTACAGGCCGATGCCGGCATTGCTCCAGAGCAGGTCCAGCCGCGAGAAGCGCTCGACCGCCCGGGCGACCGCCTCGCCGACGCACCGGCCGTCGGAGGCGTCGCCGACGACCAGCTCGGCCTGTCCACCCGCCTCCTCGATGCGCGCCACGGTGTCGCGCCCGGACTCCTCGTCGATGTCGATGCCGACGACGGCCGCGCCCTCCCGGGCGAACAGCTCCGCCCCGGCCCGGCCGACGCCGGTCGCGATGCCGGTGATCATTGCCACGCGGCCTTCCAGTCGTCTCGCGGTGGTCATGACGAGCTCCCGTGGTCGACGGCGTCTCGGGTCAGGTCGGACAGTGACGCCACGCCCAGGAGGGCGAGCGTTCGGTGGACGTCGGCGGTGAGCAGATCGAGCACGTGCGTGACCCCGGCCTCCCCGGCCACGGCGAGTCCGTAGAGGTAGGCCCGCCCGATCATGCACCCCGAGGCCCCGAGCGCGGCCGCCATCACGATGTCGCTGCCCCGCCGGACGCCGCCGTCGCAGAGCACGTCGATGCCGTCACCGACGGCGTCGCGCACCGGGGCGACGAGCTCGAGGGCGGCCGGGGCCCGGTCGAGCTGTCGTCCGCCGTGGTTCGACAGCGCGACGGCCTCGACCCCGGACGAGACCGCCAGCTCGGCGTCGGCCACCGACTGGATGCCCTTGACCACGACCGGCCCGTCCCAGACGGACCGGATCCACTCGACGTCGCCCCAGCCGAGGGCCGGGTCGAACTGCGAGCCGATGTAGTCGGCCAGGCGAACCGGCGTGGAGCCGTCGCCGACCTCCCGGTTCCGCACGTTGGCGAACCGGATGGGCTCGGAGCGCACGAAGGCCGAGGTCCAGCCGGGGTGCCGGGCGCCGTCGAGGAACGTGCGGAGACCGATCGTCGGGGGGAGCGTGAACCCCCGTCGGCTGTCGCGCTCCCGGTGACCCAGCACCGCGGTGTCGACCGTGAGCACCAGGGCGTGGTAGCCGGCGTCCCGGGCCCGGTCGATCATGTCCCTGACCAGACCCCGGTCGCGCCAGGCGTAGACCTGGAACCACCGGGGACCGCCCGCGCTGGCCACGTCCTCGATCGACGTGGTGCCCAGTGTCGACAGCGTGTAGGGCAGACCGGCCCGGGCCGCGGCGCGGGCGACCGCCATCTCACCCTGCGGGTGGGCGATGCGGGTGAAGCCCGTCGGCGCCAGCACGAGGGGCAGCGGGAGACGGTGCCCGAGGAGACGACCGCCAGCGTCGACGGCGGAGACATCCGTCAGCACGCGCGGCACGAAGCACCTCCGGGCGAAGGCCTCCTCGTTGGCCCGGAGGGTCAGCTCGTCGTCGGCTCCACCGTCGATGTAGTCGAACACGCCGCCCGGGAGTCGCCGCCGAGCTGCCGCCCGGAGGTCGCCGACCGACGCCATCCCCCGCAGGGGTCGGGGCGGCCGGTCGTGACGGCTCGGGCGCCGGACCACCGACCGCAGCGTCTCCAGCATCACGCTATGATATAGCAGATGGACTCGACGAGGCGAAGAGCGGTCGTCACCGGAGGCAGCACGGGCATCGGGGCTGCGGTCGCGATCCTGCTCGCAAGGCGCGGCGTCGACGTGTGGCTGACGTTCGCATCGGACGTGGACGGCGCCGAGCGCACCGCCGAGCTGTGCGAAGGGTCGGGGGTCGAGGCCCGGCTGTCGCCCCTGGACCTCCGGTCCCCGGCATCGATCGTCGGCTTCCTCGAGCGGCTCGACGAGGGGTGGGGCAGCTGCCACGCCCTCGTGAACAACGCCGGCATCTGCCCCTGGACGCCCTGGGAGCAGATCACCGCGGACGAGTGGGACGCGGTCCTCGAGACGAACCTGCGGGGGACGTTCCTGCTCCTCCAGGGAGCCATCCCGGTCCTGCGCCGGGCCGAGGGCGACCGCGCCGTCGTCAACCTCGCGTCCGTCGCCGGCCAGACCGGTGGCATCGCCACGAGCATCCACTACGCCGCGAGCAAAGGTGGTGTCCTGGCCCTGACCCGGTCGTTCGCCCGCCTGCTGGCGGCCGAGGGCATCCGGGTCAACGCCGTCGCCCCCGGCCCGGTCTCCACGTCGATGACCGACGCCCTCGAGGTCGAGCGCCGGTCCGACCTCGCCGCCGGCGTGCCCCTCGGCCGCTTCGGCACCGCCGAGGAGGTCGCCCACGTCGTCGCCCTCCTGGCCTCCCCCGAGGCCGGGTTCACGACCGGCGCGACCTACGACGTCAACGGCGGGTTGCTGGTGGACTGACCGTTGACGATCGAGGGCACGGGCCGGCCCTCGAGGAAGGCGACGACCTGCTGCGCGGCCTTCACGGGCAGCTCGGCCAACGAGGCGGGCGAGTACCAGGCCGCGTGGGGGCTGAGGATCACGTTCGGGGCGCGGCGGAGGGGGTGGTCGAGCGGGAGGGGTTCGACGGCGAAGACGTCGAGGGCGGCTCCGCCCGTGTGCCCGGCCTCCAACGAGGCGGCGAGGTCCTCCTCGACGATCAGCCCTCCCCGACAGGTGTTGACGATCTGGCTGCCCGGCTTCATCCGGGCCAGGGCGGCCCGGTCGATCAGCCCGCGCGTGGCCGGCGTCAGCGGGACGTGGAGGGTCAGGACGTCGGCGGTCTCGAGGGCCTCGGTGAAGCCGATCGAGGGGAAGCCGGCCGCGGCGATGACGCCCTCGGGCAGCTGTTCGTCGTGGACGGCGACGTCGAACCCGAGCGCCGCGGCGGCGCGGGCCACCCGCGAGCCGATGCGACCGAACCCCACCACCACGACCTTCGTCCCGGAGGGCCGACGCAGGTACGGGGTCTCCTGGGCCACGGACCACCGCCCCTCGCGGACACCGCGGTCCAGCTGCGGCAACCCTCGGCCCATGGCCAGCACCATCGCCATGGCGTGGGCCATGACCTCCTCGGCGCAGTAGTCGGGCGTGTTCGCCACCGCGACGCCTCGCGCCGCCGCGGCATCGACGTCGATCATGTCGTAGCCGATCCCCAGCCGGGAGACGAAGCGGCAGGCGGGGAGCTGGTCGAGGACGGCCGCGGTGATGGGTGCCCACTGGACGATCAGGGCGACCGCGTCGGCGCCGACCCGGATGACGTCGTCCGCGGTCCGGCAGTCGGCCCGCCGGACCTCGAGGCCCGCCGCCCGGAGGACGGCCTCCTCCGCCCCCGCGTCCGGCAGGTCCGAGTCGGTGATCACGACGGTGTGCTGAGCCACTGACATATGCTAGCGGATATAGCAGAATGGTCGCATGCACGCCTTGGACGACCGGACCCTCCCGCCACCGATCCAGCCCGGCAAGATCATCTGCGTCGGGCTGAACTACGTGGACCACGGCGCCGAGACGGGTCTGGCCCTGCCGTCCGCGCCCCTGCTGTTCGCCAAGCTCGGGAGCTCCGTGATCGGCCACGGCGCGCCCATCGTCCTGCCCGCCCGCTCCGACCAGGTGGACTACGAAGCGGAGCTGGGGGTCGTGATCGGCGAGCCGGCACGGGGCGTCCCCGTCCGCGCCGCCCTGGACGTCGTGGCCGGCTACACGTGTGTGAACGACGTGTCGGCCCGGGACTTCCAGTTCGCCGACGGCCAGTGGCTCCGCGGGAAGAGCCAGGACACGTTCTGCCCGCTCGGCCCGGTCATCGTCCCGGCGGACGAGGTGCCGGACCCGCAGGCGCTGGAGGTCGAGTGCCGCGTGAACGGGGAGCTGCGCCAGCGGGCGTCGACCGCGGCCATGATCTTCGGCGTCGCCGAGCTGATCTCGTACATCAGCCACGGCATCTCGCTCGAGCCGGGCGACCTCATCGCGACCGGTACGCCGGCGGGAGTCGGGATGTCGATGGAGCCGGCTCGGTACCTGGCGGACGGTGACGTGGTCGAGGTCGCGATCGCCGGCATCGGCACGCTCCGCAACCCCGTCCGGGCTATGCTATAGCAGTGACCTTCCAGCCGACGCCGTCGACCTCCGTGGTGGACCACGTGGTCGACGAGCTGCGCCGAGCGATCTACGCCCAACGGTTGAAGCCGGGCGAGCGGCTCGTCGAGCGCCAGCTCGCCGCCGATCTCGGTGTCAGCCACATCCCCGTACGTGAGGCCCTGGCCCGGCTGACGGAGGAGGGCCTTCTGGAGCGCCTGCCCCGCAAGGGCTGCCGCGTCACGACGATCACGGTGGAGGACCTCGACGAGTTCGCCAGCATCCGGATCCTGCTCGAGCAGTTCGTGGCCGTCCGGGTGCAGGAGCGTCTGACCCCCGAGTCCGAGGCCGAGCTGCGCCAGATCGTCGAGGCCATGATCGTCGCCGCGGCCGCCGACGACGTGGAGGAGGTCATCCGGCTCGACGAGCAGTTCCACCGTCGGCTCTGGGCCCTCGCCGACCACAAGCTCCTGAGCGACCTGTCCGGGCAGCTGCGCAGTCGCATCAACGCCTTCCTCTACGCCGCCACCCTCTCGCTCTCCGGCTCCGAGCTGAAGCAGCACGCGGAGTCCCACGTCCGGCTCCTGGACGCCATCGCCAGCCGGAAGATCCGGGTGGCGCGGGCGGCGACGTCCGAGCACATCACGACGGCGATGGACCGGATCCGCGGCACGATCGAGGGTGCCTCCGTCAGCTCGTGATCACCGAGGGATCGAAGGGCTCGGGATCCAGGAAGCGGTCGAGGACGTTCCCGGTCAGCCGGGCCACGTTGTTGTCGTAGCCGTCGTGGGCGAGGGCGCCCGCCCAGGCCACGGAGCCGGTGGCGAACACGGCGCCGCCGCCGGTGGTCTCGAAGAAGGTGAGGTCGGCGCGCACCCTCGGTGCGAGCAGCTCCTCCATCGCCAGCCAGTGCTCGAGCGGCAGCGAACGGGCGGTGGCGACGACGAGGGCGTGCGCCGGCGTGCCCAGGGCCCTGTCGGCGCGGTCGAGCTCGTAGCCGGCGGCACCGTGCCCGAGGACGGGGTTGGGGATGTCCCCGATGACCTCGTCGGCGCCGATGCCCTCGAAGATGAAGGCGGCCCGGGAGTCGTGGCTCGCGGGCGTGCGCGCGTAGCCGCACCCGGTGGCCTGGGCCGACCCCCACTCGGCGCAGAACCCGACGCCCACGAGCCGCTGCGGCGTCCGGCCGCGCCGCCACCACGTGCCTCCCTGCTCTCCGGTGGTGCTCAACCAGCCCTCGCCGGGCGGCACGTGCCAGGACCCGCTCCCCGCGCCCTGGCGCCGGATCTCGATCGTGTGGCCCTCGTCGGGGTCCAGCCCCGTCACCCCGTAGAGGCCGTTGCCGGAGAGGTACATGTAGCGGCCACCGGCCTCGAGGTAGCCCTCCAGGGCATCGAGCATGGGGCCGCTCCAGTACTCGGAGTGGGTCCCCGAGACGACGACCCGGTACGGCTCGAGCAAGGCGGCACCCTCGCGGTGGACGTCGATGTCGGTGGCGACGTCGTAGTGCTGACCCTGGTGCTCGAGCCAGCGCAGGACGGCGAGGTCGGCGCTCAGCTGGTGGGGCAGCTCGCCGTGGGGCGGCCCCCACGAGGTGCCCTCCCGATGGGTCCCGCGGCGCATCACGTGATCGGCCCGCATGTCGGCGATCGGTCGCCGCCACGAGGAGTACACCACCCCCGATCCGTCCGTGTGCCGGTCGTAGAGGCTGCTGAGCCCGTTCTCGACGATGTACCGCCCCGCGGGTGAGGGATCGGGCTCCATCTGCTGGAAGCCGCGGAAGTTGGCGTAGGCGAGCCAGCTGAAGACGGGGGCGACGAACAGGATCGGTGCGGCCGGTGCGTCGGGGTGGCGGCGGACGACGACGGGGACGACGTCCTCGCCCGTGGTGGTGCCCTGAGCGCGGGCGCCGTAGATGCCGCTCGGGAGGTCGTCGTCGACGCGCCACTCGACGGTGGGAGCCCACCCGGCGTCGTCGAGGTCGTCGTCGTGCAGGTGGACGGCGTCGTACCGATCGGGCGCATCGTGGATCCCGAGCACGGACGGGTCCCACCGGGGCCCGGTGACGGCCCGCACCGGGAGCTGGACGGTGCGACCGTGCGTCCCTCGATCCGAGACGTCGACGACCCGCCGCGACGACGTGTCCTGGCTCAGGTCCCACGCCCCGGCCGTCGCCTCGTGGCCGGGGGCGGCGTCCATCTCGGCCCGCAGCTCCTCGGCGGACAGGAAGCGGCGGTACACACGAGGCGCCGCCACCTTCCCGTTGAATGCGTGCTCGGCCCGGGATCCCTCGCCCCGCCCCGACGAGGCGCCGATCAGGAGCGGCCCCGGCCGGTGGTCCCCGGGCACCGCGCGCTCCTCCCACGTGCGATCGGGCCCGGGGGCCGGCGCGGTCGAGCGGGTGTGCCGGTCGGCTCGGCGGTGCAGGACGAGCTCCAGCCGACGGGCTTCCAGATCGCAGCTGGCGGCGACGAAGTACCAGGTCCGGTCGGCCACCCGCGTCGGCATCGTCGCCGTCGCGGAGATCCCGTCGGCGGCGACGTCCCATCGGACGCAGCCGTGGTCGTCGAGCTCGAGCACCCACCGGCCGGCGGCGTCGTCCTTGGTCATGAGGACCTGCCGCCCCGCCCTGACGCGGGTCGGCATCACCCAGAGCGACACGCCGAGGGAACCGCTCGACGAGAGGTGCTCGGCGTGGGGAACGGTGAGGTACGAGCCGAACGGCAGCTCCTGCGGGCCGGCGCGGTGACGGCCGGTGAGGCTGCTCCGGAGGGTGGGGGCACCATCGGGCCCGGGGCTGCTCAGCCTGATCAGGGTGACGTCGACCTCCGCGTCGGTGGTGGACAGGGCCAGACGGGCCACGTCGCCCGGGGCCACGCTCAGCGGGTCGAAGTAGCCGACGACGGGGAGGGGCGGGGTCTGCATTCGCTCTATCCTATAGTAAATGCCGGGTGGCGCTTGACACAGGGGGGTGGTCGGTTAAGTTATGGTCAACTGACCAAGTCACCTGCTCAACCTCTCGGGGGAGCAGACGGCTCACTCCGAAGGGATGACATGAGGGCGACATTGATGCGGGTGGTTCTCATCGCGAGCCTCTGTGCCGCGATGGCGGCGTGCGGGGACGACGACGGCGATCCGGAGGCCGAGTCCACGACGACCGCCGGGGAGGCGGGGTCGACCGGGGACGGCGAGGGCGCGAGCGGCGACCCCCTCCGGATCGGGCACCTCAACCTGCAGGAGTTCGTGCCGGAGGCCCGGCTCGGCGCCGAGGTCGCGGCCGACTACGTCAACACCGAGCTGGGCGGCGTGAACGGCCGGCCGATCGAGTACGAGACCTGCGACTCGGACCCCTCGCCCGAGAAGACCATCGACTGTGCCAACCAGCTCGTGGAGAGCGGGGTGGAGCTCGTGCAGGTCGGCATCGACGTCAACCTCGACGCGGCCATGCCGATCTTCGAGTCCGCCGGCATCCCCGTCACCGGGCACGTGGCGCTGACCCCGCAGGCCCGGACGAGCGACGATGCCGTCTTCTTCGGGGCGTCGTTCGTCTCCGGCGCGGCCGCGCCGCTGTACCACCTCGCCGACGAGGGCATCGAGTCGGTCACGTACCTGATGGGGGAGTCGCCCGCGAGCCACGAGCTGGTCGAGAGCGGCGTGGAGCCCGTGGCCGAATCGCTCGACCTGGACTACGACACCGTCTACTTCGACGCCAGCACGGACTTCGCCGTCCTCGTCGCCACCGCGATGGCTGACGATCCCGACGCGATCGGCAGCCCCGTCGCCACGGAGCCCGAGTGCCTCGGCTTCATCGGTGCCCTCCGCTCGGCGGGCTACGACGGGACGATCATCGCCGGCCAGTGCACGTCGTTCATCGAGGAGCTGGGCCCAGATGCCGCCGCCGGCGTGCTGACGATCTCCGACCGGTGGCGGCCCGACGATCCCGACGCCGCCCCGGAGGCCAAGCAGGAGGACATCCAGACCTACGTCGATGCCATGACGGCGGCCGGCGAGGAGGACGCGATCAACGGCTTCGCCTTCTTCTACTTCGCCACGACGATCGACATGGCCCGGGCTCTGGAAGGGGTGACCGGGGAGTACGACGGAGCCTCGATGCTCGAGGCCATGAAGGCCGTGAAGGACGTCGATTCGTTCATGGGCCCGACCATCAGCTGCGACGGCAGCCTCGTCGAGGACGAGAGCATGTGCAGCACCGGCTGGCTCACGTACGAGGTCACCGACGAGGGATCGATGCGTGCGCTGAGCAGCGACTTCGTCGACGGGTCATGACCGCTCCTCGACCGAGCCGGCCCGAGCAACTCCCGTGACGAACTACGGCCTGTTCTTCATCGTCGGGCTGGGGATGGGCGCCGCCTACGCCGCCCTGGCGATGGGGCTCGTCGTCATCCACAAGGGGACCGGGACGATCAACTTCGCCCAGGGCGCGATGGCCGTCTACGGCGCCTACGTCTACGACGAGATCCGCAAGACGGGTCGGCTCGTCCTCCCGGTCGGCGAGCTGGACGTCGGCGACGGCTTCGTGACGGCGCTGATCCTCGGCCTGGCCACCGCAGCACTGCTCGGGCTCGCCGTCCACCTGCTGGTCTTCCGCCGCCTGCGAGCGGCGCCACCGCTGGCGAAGGTCGTCGCTTCGGTCGGGCTCATGATCGCCCTCCAGGCCCTCGTGGTGCTGCGGTTCGACGGCGACGCCCGGGCGGTGGCGCCGATCCTGCCCAACGAGGTCGTGCGGTGGGGCTCCCTCAGCTTCTCGCGGGACCGCCTGTACCTGACGGCGATCGTCGTCCTGCTCGGCGTGGCGCTGTGGGCCTACTTCCGGTTCACGCGGATCGGGCTCGCCACCCGGGCCGCCTCCGAGAACGAGCGGGCGGCCTCCCTGAGCGGGTTCTCGCCGGAGCTGCTGGCGGGCGGGGCCTGGGTGCTGTCGTCGACCTTCACCGGGCTGGTGGCGATCCTCGCCGCGCCCTCGACGAGCCTCAACCCCACCAACTACACGCTGTTCGTGATCCCCGCCCTCGCGGTCGCCCTGCTCGCCCGGCTCGACTCCCTCGCCGTCGCCTGTCTCGGCGGGCTCCTCCTGGGCGCCGGGCAGTCGGAGATCAGCCTGTTGGTCTCGCGCCCGTGGTGGCCGGAGTGGGCGACGGTCGGCGTCGCGGACGCCCTCCCGTTCGTCCTCATCGTCATCGCCCTGTTCGCGTTCGGCGGGTCGCTGCCCGACCGCGGGGCCGTCCAGGCCATCGCCCTGCCCCCGGTCTTCCGATCCCGCAACCGGCCCTGGGTCGTCGCCGGCGGCACGGTGGCGGGACTGGCGGCCCTGGTCGTCACGTCCGGCAGCTACCGCTTCGGCCTCATCAGCTCGATGATCTTCGCCCTCATCGCCCTGTCGTGGGTCGTCCTCACCGGTCTCGTCGGGCAGATCTCCCTCGCCCAGGCCGGCATCGCCGGCGCCGCCGGCTTCGTCCTCTCGAAGGTGACGACCGACGCGGGCATCCCCTTCCCCCTCTCGCTCCTGGTCGCCTCCGCTTGTGCGACCGTCCTCGGCGTCGCCGTCGGGGTCCCCGCCCTGCGCATCCGGGGGGCGCAGCTCGCCGTCGTGACGCTGGCGGGCGCGGTGGCGCTCGAGCGCTTCGTGTTCCGGAACCCCTACTTCTCGCCCCCGGAGGGCAACCCGATCTCGTCGCCGAGCCTCTTCGGGATCGACCTGTCGGTCCGGCGGGGGGACGATCTCATCCGCCTGCCGTTCGGGGTCATGGTCCTCGTGGTCCTGGTGCTGGCGGCCCTGGCCGTCGGCAACCTCACGCGCAGCGACACGGGTCGCATGTTCCTCGCGGTGCGGTCGAACGAGCGGGCCGCGGCGGCCGCGGGCATCGACGTCGCCGCCACCAAGCTCACGGCGTTCGCCATCGCCTCGTTCCTCGCGGGCGTCGGCGGCTGCCTGATCGGCTACAGCCGCGGCCAGCTGTCGGCCGACTCGTTCACGATCTTCGTCGGCGTCTCGCTCCTCGCGTGGGCCTACCTCGGTGGGATCACGAGCGTCAGCGGCGCGCTCATCGCGGGGGTCGCGGCCCCGCTGGGCATCTCCTACGTCGTCCTCGACCGCAACGTCCACCTCGGCCGGTACTACGTCCTCATCTCGGGGATCGCGCTGATCGCCACGGCCGTCCAGAACCCCAACGGGATCGTCGGGCGGAGCCGAGCTTCGCGTGAGGCGATGGCGGCCCGCCGCCGCGAGCGCGCCGCGGCCCGCGGGACCGCGACGGGCATCGGCGCCCGCGAGACCACCCCCTCGCCCTCCGGGGT
>DASVEC010000463.1:0-4534 GCA_036380755.1 Iamia sp.
ACGGCGGCACCCACGCCGACGTCGAGTGCATCGAGGTCCTCGCCGAGGGCGGGTCGGTCGACGACTGCCAAGAGTCGCCGAGCCCGATCCTCCCGCCGCTGAACGAGCTGGTGTGGGGTTCGATCTCCTTCGCCATCGTCGTGGCCCTGCTGTGGAAGCTCGCCTGGCCCGGCATCAAGTCGGGCATGGAGGGTCGCACCGAGCGGATCCGCAACGAGCTCGAGTCGGCCGAGAGCGCCAAGACCGAGGCGGACAAGGTCCTGGCCGACTACCACGCCCAGCTGGCCGACGCCCGCAACGAGTCGGCCCGCATCCTCGAGGAGGCTCGTCAGGACGCGGACGCGGTGCGCTCGGAGCGGATCGCCGCCATCGACGGCGAGATCGCCGAGATGCGCCAGCGGGCCGCGGCCGACGTCGAGTCGTCCAAGACCCAGGCCCTCGCCGACCTCCGGGGTGAGATCACGGCCCTGGCCCTCGGCGCCGCCGAGCGGGTCATCGAGCGCAACCTCGACGACGCGACCAACCGGGCCCTCATCGACAGCTACATCGACTCGGTCGGGGCCAACAGCTGATGGCCGAGAGGAGCGATGCCTACGCCGCGGCCTTCCTGGCCGTGATCAGCGCCGAGGACACCCTTGGCGAGGTGGAGGACGAGCTGTTCCGGTTCGCCCGGATCCTCGAGGGCAACGACGAGCTCCTCGAGACCCTCTCCGACCCCCTCATCGAGCCCGCCCGTCGCCAGCAGATCGTCACCGACCTGCTCGACGGCAAGGCCGAGCCGACCACCGTGAACCTTGTGGGTCTGGTGGTCGGGAACGGCCGGGCGCGTGAGCTGCCGGCCATCGTCGACGCCCTGGTGGCCCTGCGGGCCGCCTCGCGGGAGTCGGCCGTGGCCCGGGTCCGCTCCGCCATCGCCCTCAGCGACGAGCAGACCCGCCGCCTGGCCGAAGCCCTCGGCCAGGCCACCGGCAAGAACGTCGAGGTCAAGGTCGTGGTCGATCCCACGGTCAAGGGCGGCCTGGTCGCCCAGGTCGACGACACGGTCATCGACGGCTCGGTCCGTCGCCGTCTCGAGCAGCTCCGCGCTGCCTTCTAAGTACGAACCTCTAGGAAGAGAAGCGAGCCCCCATGGCTGAGCTCACCATCAGCACCGACGACATCACCGCCGCCCTCCGCAAGAGCCTGGCGGACTTCACGCCCGACAGCTCGGCGGCCCAGGTCGGCCGGGTCATCGAGGTGGGCGACGGCATCGCCCGCGTCGAGGGCCTCCCCGACTGCGCCGTGAACGAGATGCTCGAGTTCGCCGACGGCACCATCGGGCTGGCCCTGAACCTCGACGAGGAGTCGATCGGCGCCGTGGTCCTCGGCGACGTCGACCACATCGCCGAGGGCCAGGCCGTCCGGGCCACCGGCGAGATCCTCTCGGTCCCGTGCGGCGACGGCCTCCTCGGCCGGGTCGTGAACACCCTGGGCGAGCCGGTCGACGGCAAGGGCCCCCTCTCCAACGTCGGCACCCGCCGCATGGAGGTCCAGGCCCCCGGGATCATGGGCCGCAAGCCTGTGCACGAGCCGCTGCAGACCGGCATCAAGGCCATCGACGCCATGACGCCGATCGGCCGGGGTCAGCGCGAGCTGATCATCGGCGACCGCAAGACGGGCAAGACCACCGTCGCCATCGACACGATCCTGAACCAGAAGGGTCTGGGCGTGAAGTGCGTCTACGTGGCGATCGGGCAGAAGGCCTCGACCGTCGCCCAGACGGTGGCCACCCTCGACAGCCACGGCGCCATGGACTACACGGTCGTCGTCGTCTCGCCCGCCTCCGACCCGGCGCCGTACAAGTACCTCGCCCCCTACGCCGGCTGCGCCATGGGCCAGCACTGGATGGAGAACGGCGAGCACGCCCTCGCCGTCTACGACGACCTCTCCAAGCAGGCCGAGGCCTACCGCTCGGTGTCGCTGCTGCTGCGCCGCCCGCCGGGCCGTGAGGCCTACCCGGGCGACGTCTTCTACCTCCACAGCCGTCTGCTCGAGCGGGCCGCCAAGCTGTCCGACGCCCTCGGTGCCGGCTCGATGACCGCCCTGCCGATCATCGAGACCAAGGCCGGCGACATCTCGGCCTACATCCCGACGAACGTGATCTCGATCACCGACGGCCAGGTCTTCCTCGAGGACGACCTGTTCAAGTCGGGCATCCGCCCCGCCATCAACGTGGGCCAGTCGGTCTCCCGAGTCGGCGGTGCGGCCCAGATCAAGGCCATGAAGACCGCCGTGGGCACGCTCAAGGGCGACCTGGCCCAGTTCCGCGAGCTCGAGTCCTTCGCCTCCATCGGCTCCGACCTCGACGCCGTGTCGCAGGCCACCCTCGACCGGGGCTACCGCCTCACCGAGCTGCTCAAGCAGGGCCTCAACTCGCCGTTCCCGGTCGAGGAGCAGGTCGTGGTGCTGTACGCCGGCACCCGTGGCTACCTCGACAAGGTCGCCGTGGCCGACGTGAAGCGCTGGGAGTCCGAGCTGATCGACGTCTTCCGCAGCCGCAACAAGGGCCTGCTCGAGGACATCCGCACCAGCGGGAAGCTCGACGAGGACGCCCTCAAGGCCGCCCTCGACAGCTTCAACGAGGTCTTCGTCTCCAGCGACCAGCCCGGTGGCCAGGCCGAGGAGCTCGACCCGGGCACCGCCGACCTGTCCAAGGCCGGCGGCAAGCCCGAGGGGATCCTCCCCGAGGAGCAGGTCGACCGCACCGACGAGACCGAGGCCTAGGAGACACCGTGGCCGGAGGCCAGGAACGGGTCCTGCGACGTCGCATCAAGAGCGTCCAGTCGACCAAGAAGATCACACGAGCGATGGAGCTGATCGCGGCCACGAGGGTGGCCAAGGCCCAGCAGCGGGCCAACGAGGCGCGGCCCTACAGCGAGCTGCTCACCGACGTGATCCAGCACCTGGCCGACAACGGCGGCATCACCGATCACCCGCTGCTCAAGCCGGCCGAGGACGTCCAGAAGGTCGCCTTCGTGGTCATCTCCTCCGACCGCGGCCTGGCCGGTGGCTACAACAGCTCGGTGATCCGGGCCTGCGAGCGCGAGATCCAGGCCCGTGCGGCCGACGGCACCGACTACGCCCTGGTCACCATCGGGCGCAAGGCGCAGGGCTACTTCTCGTACCGCAGCTACGACATCGCCGAGAGCTTCGAGGGCATCAGCGACTCGCCCACCTACGCCGATGCCGCCGCCGTCGGTGAGTTCATCACCGGCCTGTACGACTCCCGCGAGGTCCAGGAGGTCGTGCTGGTCTTCACCCGCTTCGTCTCCATGGGCCAGCAGGACGTCGTGGTCCGCAAGTTCATGCCCCTCACGGGCGTCGGCGGCGAGTCCGCCTCCGAGGAGCGGGCGGCCGGCGCCTACGAGTTCGAGCCCGAGCCGGGCCCGATCCTCGAGTCGCTCCTGCCCCGCTACGTGACGGCCCGGCTCTTCGCCGCCCTCCTCGACTCGGCCGCCTCCGAGCACGCCAGCCGCCAGCGCGCCATGAAGGCCGCCACCGACAACGCCGAAGAGCTGATCATCAAGCTCACCCGGGTGATGAACCGGGCCCGCCAGGACAGCATCACCAACGAGATCATGGAGATCGTGGGCGGGGCCGAGGCCCTGCGATCGGCCAACGCCGACGACCCCGATGAGCTGCTCATCGACCACGTCTTCCAGTCCGATCCCTTCGACCACCCGGTGCCCCCGCATCGCGCCCACCACTTCCCCGTAGGAGACGCTTCGTGACCACGACCGAGCCCGACACCAAGCTCAAGGACGGCCGCGTCGTCACCGTCGCCGGACCCGTCGTCGACGTCGAGTTCCCTCGCGGCGCCATGCCCGAGATCAACACCTGCCTCTCGATGATCATCGACGCCCCCGGCGGCGAGACCATCGAGGTCCGGGCCGAGGTCGCCCAGCAGATCGGCGACGGCCGGGTGCGGGCCATCTGCCTCAAGCCGACCGATGGCCTGCGCCGCGGCCAGGCCGTCGTCAACACGGGCGCCGGCATCACCGTGCCCGTCGGCGACAAGGTGCTCGGCCACGTGTTCAACGTGATCGGCGAGCCCCTCGACATCACCTCCGAGGAGCTGGGCGAGATCGAGACCCGGTGGGAGATCCACCGCCCGTCGCCCTCCTTCGACGCCCAGGAGCCGTCGGCCACGGTGTTCGAGACCGGCATCAAGGTCATCGACCTCCTCACGCCCTACAAGACCGGCGGCAAGATCGGCCTGTTCGGCGGCGCCGGCGTGGGCAAGACGGTGCTCATCCAGGAGATGATCCGCCGCGTCGCCCAGAACCACGGCGGTGTGTCGGTGTTCGCCGGCGTGGGCGAGCGCACCCGTGAGGGCACCGACCTCATGATCGAGATGGAGGAGGCGGGCGTCCTCGAGAAGGCCGCCCTCTGCTTCGGCCAGATGGACGAGCCGCCGGGCGTGCGCCTGCGCGTGGCCCTGTCGGCCCTCACCATGGCCGAGTACTTCCGGGACGTGCAGCAGCAGGACGTGCTC
>DASVEC010000464.1:0-4259 GCA_036380755.1 Iamia sp.
GGAGGTCGACGTCGGGGGCGTAGCCGGCCGTGTGCTCGGACCCGGCGTAGAGCGTGGCGTGGCCACCCTGCGACAGACCGCTGACCGCCGCCGGCCCGGTGCCTCCGAAGTCCCGCGCCGCCCGGATCGAGTCGAGCACCGCCCGGCCGGCGTCGACGCCGTCGAGGTACGGGTGGACGCCGGGCGTGCCCAGCCCGTGGTAGTCGGTCGCCACCACGATGGCGCCACCGGCCAGCAGCGCCCCGACGTCGTCGTAGACGACGCCGCCGTCGTACTGGACGCCGACGGACGGGGCGCACCCGTCGCTGATCCCGACCGTCCCGTGGGGCACGGCCACGACCGGTCGCCCGCCCGGTGGGGCCGGCACACCGGTGGGGACGAGCAGGGCGCCCGACACGGCCGACACCGTGCCGAAGCGGTCGGTCGAGCGGTAGAGGAGCTGGTGGCCCTCGACGGCGAACGGGTACGGGTCCACGGCGAAGGGCTCGGAGTCGACGACCGAGCCCGGGGGACCGGGCGGCAGCGGATCGGGCACGGGGAGCAGGCCGACCGGCGGATCCTGCGCCGCCGTCGCTCCGCCCGGGAGAGCGAGACCGACCACCACCACGAGGGCCAGCACCGCCACCTTCACGTGCACAGCCCGTCGTCGGTGACGCCACGGGCGCAGAGGGCGACCGACTCGACCACCATGGCGGTGAAGCCATCGGCGCCCTCGAGGCCCAGGACGAGGAGACGTTCGCCCTTCTGGGCGTCGTCGGCCAGGCCGAGCACGTCCACCGTGACGGCGCCGCCGTCCGGTCCGGCGACGATGGTGACCGTCGGGGTGGGGCCCTCGCCCTCGAACACGCGGGTCGCGGCCACCGCCTCGGCCAGGGCCTCCATCGTCGGGGCGCTGAGATCGCCCACGTCGTCGGTGATGTCGACGACCGCGCCGGGCTCGGCCACGAAGGCGCCGTTGACCCAGCCGGTCTCGTCGCCGACGGTGACCTCGACCCACAGAGAGCCGTCGCCGAGCGTGCGGTTCTGGCCGGTGGCGGTGGGCTCCTGCGAGAGCGGGTTCAGCTCGGCGACGACGTCGAACTCGGTGCCGGGGCCCGAGCGCACGTTGAGGGTGTCACCGGCCGCGACCCCGACCACGCCCAGGTGGGCGCCCTCGTAGGGGTAGATGTCGGTGGGCTCGCCGGGCAGGTCGCCGGCGGGAGCGGTGGTGGTCGAACCGTCGGCGGCGGTGGTGGTCGACCCCTCGGCAGCCGTCGTCGACGACCCCGACGCCTCGGTGGTCGACGACGTCGCCTCCGTGGTCGCGGCGCTGGTGTCCTCGTCCCCGTCGCCGTCGTCGCCGCAGGCCGCCAACCCCAGGACGAGGGCGGCGGTCAGGGCGAGGACGGCATGGGGGCGACGCATCGCTCCACCGTAGGCACCCCTAGGGGTGGGCCAGGGCCAGGGCATCGGCGGCTGCTCGCGACGGTCCACCGGCCAGCTGCTCGGTGGTGGGGGCGAAGCCCGTGAGCCGCCACATGACGATGGTCGACCACACCGCCCGGTTGGTGCGGGACCGGTTCTCCGGCGAACGGCCGAACGAGTACACCAGGTCGGTCTTCGTCATCCCGCTCCCGAGGCGCCCACTCCAGTACTCGAGCTCGCCCGAGCTCGGCTCGCGACCCAGGACCGTCTGGTACGTCAGGGTCACGGCCGCGGCCGCGCTCAGGCTCCCGTAGCGGGCCGTGAACTCCGGGGTGCCACCGAAGGCCCGCGCCATCGAGAGCGGCGTCAGGCCGGCCCGCAGGCGGCCGACCCAGTAGCTCAGCCCGGCCGACTCGACCCGGCGACCGAAGTAGGCCCGGTACAGGCGGACGACCTCGCCCACGTCGGCGTCCAAGCGGGAGCTCGCGGCCGCCTCGACCAGGGCCTCGACCCCGGTGATCGAACGGTCGGGCAGCCCGGCCCGGAGGCGGGCGCGCCCCGCGGTCGTCGGCTTCCGGCCCAGCACGCCGGCGACGGCGCGATCGATGAACGAGTCGACGTTCGGGAACGGCGCCCACTCGGGGGCGTAGGTGATCGGGACCGCCTGGGTGCGGGGGTTGCCGACCACGTCGGGCGTGCCGCTCTGGGTCACCACCAGCACGCAGCCGTCGATGGCGCAGTCCCACGACCCCGGGAGGTGCCGCGTCAGGCGGAAGCTGCCGCCCCCGGCGGTGCCGCCGTCCGCCCCCAGCGCGATGGCGTCCATCCGGTTCGCGCCCCAGTCGAGGCCGCGGAGGCAGTCGTCGCCGGTCAGGTCGCCGTCGTCGCGGCAGATGTCGACCGACGCCGCCGAGGGGAAGTGGGGCGAGACCACGTTGTGCCAGGGGCTCATGTCCTCGACCGCGGCGGAGAAGGTGCTGCCCTCGATCGTCGGATTGGCGAAGGTGGCCGCCAGCGTGGCCTGCGGCCACTGGTAGGTGCCCTCGGCCGCGAACGTCAGCGGCGCCGAGGCCAGGGTCTCGCCGGCCGGCTGCTCGGGGAACAGCCCGACGATGCACCCGTCGGGCACGCAGCCGGCGCGCTTCAGCCCGAGGCGGACGGTGATGGTCCCGGACCCGCTGGCCTGGGTGAACGACGAGCTCGACGGGATGTACACCCGCCCGCCGACGTCCACCACGAAGGTGCACTGGCCCTCGGGACGGCACTGGGTGATCCAGTACCGGGCCCCCGGGGTCAGCCCGGTGGCCTGGGCCTCGGCCACGTGGCCCTCGAGCAGCCCCGTCGACGGGGTCACCACCAGCGCGGGCGCCGCCGCCGCGGGTGCCGCCGTCGCCACCCCCACACCGAAGGTCGCCGCCACCAGGGCGACGACGGCCAACCCGCCGTGAACTCGATTCCTCATGTCCCCTGCCTTCATGTCCGCCGTGACGGGCGTCATGCTAACCGAGCCCGGAAGTAGAACACGTTCCTGTTTTGGCCTACGGTCCGGGGATGGCAGATCTGGGGTTCTGGAGGCTGGCGGAGGCGGACGGCGACTGGCTGGCGGTGGTCGACCCGCAGGGCGGTGAGCACCGGGCCGGCGACCTGCTGGCCCGGTCCAACCAGGCGGCCCACGCCCTGCGCGGCCTCGGGCTGGCCGAGGGCGACACCCTCGCCGTGCTGCTGCCCAACGGCATCGAGCTCATCGAGCTGTTCCTCGCCGCCCTGCAGGTGGGCGTGCGCATCACGCCGATCAACTTCCACCTGGTCGGGCCGGAGGTGGCGTACATCCTCGTCGACAGCGACGCCAAGGCCTTCGTGGCCCACGAGCGCTTCGTCGCCGTGGCCACGGCCGCGGCCGACGAGGCCGGCTTCCCCACCGAGGCCCGCTTCGCGGTCGGCGCCATCGACGGCTTCCGGCCCCACGCCGACCTCTTCGAGGGCCAGCCCACCACCGCCCCCGAGGACCGCACCACCGGTGCGGCCATGCACTACACGTCGGGCACCACGGGGCGGCCCAAGGGCGTGAAGCGGGCGCTCGCCGGCATCGACCCCAGCGACATGGCCGAGCTGATGGCCTACCTGCCCAACCTGTTCGGCATCGGGCCCCACGACGGCCACGTCCACCTCACCGTCTCGCCGCTCTACCACACGGCCGTGCTGATGTGGACGGGCAACGCCCTCGCCCTCGGGCACACCGTCGTCCTCATGGACAAGTGGACGGCCGAGGAGACCCTGCGGCTGATCGACACCTACAAGGTGACCAACAGCCACATGGTGCCGACCCAGTTCGTCCGCCTCCTCGACCTCCCGGAGGAGACGCGAGCGAAGTACGACGTGTCCTCGCTGCGGAACATGGTCCACGGCGCGGCCCCCTGCCCCCACGAGATCAAGCGCCGGATGATCGAGTGGTGGGGCGACACGATCCAGGAGTACTACGCGGCCACCGAGGGCGGCGGCACGCTCATCTCGGCCAAGGAGTGGATGGAGCGACCCGGCTCGGTCGGCACGGCCTGGCCCGGCAGCGAGATCCGCATCTACGACGACGAGGGCAACCGCCTCGGCCCGGGTGAGATCGGGACCGTGTACATGCAGCTGATGGCCGACTTCGAGTACAAGGGCGACTCGGCCAAGACCAAGGCCAACCGCATCGAGAACTTCTTCACGGTCGGCGACCTGGGCGAGCTCGACGCCGACGGCTACCTGTTCCTGCGGGATCGCAAGAGCGACATGATCATCTCGGGCGGCGTGAACATCTACCCGGCCGAGATCGAGGGCGAGCTGATCAACCACCCCAAGGTCCAGGACGTGGCCGT
>DASVEC010000465.1:0-2995 GCA_036380755.1 Iamia sp.
CACCGAAGGGGTCGATGCCGCCTGGGCCGCCGAGTACGGGACCGTCCACGGCGAGGACGCCACCTCCCGGGCCCGGGTGGAGGCCTACGGCCGGATGCTGGCCGACCTCGGTCCGGCGGCGGTGGCCGCCGTCGCCCGCCACGACGGCGAGCTGGCCGGCGTCGGCTTCGGCGTGCGCGAGCGCGGCTGGCTCGGCGTCTTCGGCGTGGGGACGCCGCCGGCGCACCGGCGCCGGGGCGTGGCCCGGGCGGTGATGGCCGCCCTGGCCGAGGGCCGCGACACCTACCTCCAGGTCGAGCGGGACAACGCCGCCGCCCAGCTCCTCTACCAGCGCCTCGGCTTCACCGGCAGCCACGGCTACCACTACCGCGTCTCGAACTCGGTGGGGTAAGCGCCCGAAACCGGGCGTCTATCCCACCGAGTTCGTCAGAGGGGTCAGGCCGGGACCCGGGTGCGGCAGGCCTCGACGAAGGAGCCGAGGAGGCGGAGGCCGTTGGCGGCGGACTTCTCGGGGTGGAACTGGGTGGCCCACAGGGCACCCCGCTCGATGGCGGCGGTGACGGGGGCGCCGTAGTCGCACGTGGCGACCACGTCGGAGGGGTCGGCGACCTCGGCCCAGTAGGAGTGGACGAAGTAGACCCAAGCAGGGTCGGGCTGGCCGTCGGCGAGGGCGCTGGGCCGAGCCCAGTCGAGGACGTTCCACTGCATCTGGGGCCGCTTCACGCCCTCGGGCAGGAGGCGGATGCGGCCTCCGACGACACCGAGCCCGGGGACGTCGGGGGTCTCGTCGGAGCCGTCGAACAGCATCTGCATCCCCACGCACACGCCCAGGAAGGGGCGGCCCTCGCCGGCCGCGGCGGCCGTGGCGGCCTCGTGGGCGACGTCGGCCAGCCCGGCCTCGGCCAGCGCCTCCATGCACCGGCCGAAGGCCCCGACACCCGGCAGCACCAGACCGGCGGCCTCGGCGATCAGCCCCTTGTCGGCGGTGAGGTGGGCGTCGGCGCCCACCTTCTGCAGCCCCTTCTGGGCCGAGCGCAGGTTGCCGATGCCGTAGTCGAGGACGGCGAGCAGCGGGCCGCTCACAGGCTGCCCTTGGTGGACGGGACGCCCGTGCCCTCGACCCGCACGGCGTCGCGCAGGCAGCGGGCCACGCCCTTGAAGGTGGCCTCGACGACGTGGTGCGTGTTCTTCCCCGCCTTCTTGGTCACGTGCAGGGTGATGCCGGCCGAGTGGGCGAACGACTGCCAGAAGTGCTCGGCCATCTCGGGGTTGAAGGGCGGGTCCCCGAGGGGCAGGACCTCGCCGAAGGGGACGTCGTAGACGATGAACGGCCGGCCCGAGAGGTCCAGGGCGACCTCGACCAGCGCCTCGTCCAGCGGGTACAGGCCCGAGGCGAAGCGGCGCACGCCGGCCTTGTCGCCCAGCGCCTCGCGGAACGTCTCGCCCAGCAGGATGCCGACGTCCTCGACGGTGTGGTGACCGTCGACGTGGAGGTCGCCGGTGGCTTCGATGGCCAGGTCGAAGCCGCCGTGACGGCCGATCTGGTCGAGCATGTGGTCGAAGAAGGGGAGCCCGGTGGACGCCGTGACCTTCCCCTCGGGGCCGTCGACGTCGATCGTGATCGAGATCGACGTCTCCTTGGTGGTGCGCTGGCGGCTGGCACTGCGGCTCATGTGAGGACCTCGGTGAGGGCGGTGAGGAAGCGGTCGTCCTCGGCGCGGGTGCCGATCGTGACGCGGAGGCAGCCGTCGAGGCGGGGCCACGACGAGCAGTCGCGCACGAGGACGGAGCGCTCGACGAGCTGCTGCCAGACCTCGGCGCCGGCCACGGTCGTCGGCCGGAACAGGATGAAGTTGGCGGCCGAGGGCCACACCTCGCAGGGCAGGTCGCGCAGGGCGGCGTCGAGCCGGCCCCGCTCCTCGACCAGCCGGCTGACCCGCTCCTCCATGGCCGCGACGTGGTCGAGGGCGGCGAGCCCGGCGACCTGCTTGAGGCTGTCGAGGTGGTACGGGAGCACGACCTTGTCGAGCTGCTCGACGACCCACGACGGGCCCACGAGGTAGCCCAGGCGGGCGGCCGCCATCGACCAGGTCTTGGAGAAGGTGCGGGTGACGACCAGCGGTGTGTCCTCGTCGACGAGCGAGAGCGCCGACCACGGGGCGAACTGGCCGTAGGCCTCGTCGACGACGAGCAGGCCGGGCACCAGGCCGAGCACCTCGGCGACCGTCTCGGGCGTCTCGACCATGCCGGTGGGGTTGTTGGGCGAGCATAGGTAGGTGATCGCCGGCTGCGCCTCGGCGATCACCCGCTTCACCTCCGAGAGGTCGAGGGCGAAGTCGGCGGTGCGCTCGCCCTCGGCCACGGTCGACCCGGTGATGCGGGCGATGTGGGCGTGGAGGGCGTAGGTGGGCTCGAACACGGCGACGCCGCGGCCCGGGCCGCCGTAGGCCAGCGACAGGGTCTGGAGCACCTCGTTGGACCCGTTGGCCACGAAGACCTGCTCGGGGGTGACGCCGTGCAGCGAGGCGATGCGGGTGCGCAGGGCGGTGGCGCCCCGGTCGGGGTAGCGGTGCCAGTCGACGGTGGCCACGGCGGCGGCGACGGCGTCGAGGAAGGCAGCCGGCGGCGGCTCGGGCGACTCGTTGGTGTTGAGCCGGACGTCAACGTCGACCTGGGCCGAGTGGTAGCCGGCCATGAGGCTGACATCGTCGCGGGGCGCGATGAGGGGCGTGGTCACGTCGGCTCCAGCCGGCGGCGGACCGAGTCGGCGTGGGCCGGCAGCCCCTCGGCCTCGGCCAGGGCGGCGACGTGGGGCCCGACCGCGGCGAGGGCGTCGCGGTCGAGGGTGACGACGTGGATGTCCTTGGTGAAGTCGGCCACGGTGAGGGCCGAGCCGAAGCGGGCCGTCCCCGCGGTGGGCAGCACGTGGCTGGGCCCGGCCACGTAGTCGCCGACCGAGGCCGGCGACCAGGGGCCGACGAAGACGGCGCCGGCG
>DASVEC010000466.1:0-9594 GCA_036380755.1 Iamia sp.
TGGTAGCCCGTGATCACGGGGTCCATCATGCTCCGATGACCGACCCGCTGTCGCCTCTCGACCCGATGCCGGAGGACTGGGGCACGGCCCTCGCCGTCGTCGCCCACCCCGACGACATGGAGTACGGCGCCTCGGCCGCGGTGGCCCGCTGGACCGACCAGGGCAAGACCATCGCCTACGCCCTGGTGACGGCGGGCGAGGCCGGCATCGACGGGATGGCGCCCGAGGAGGCCGGCCCGCTGCGGATCCGCGAGCAGTACGCCGCCTGCAACGCCGTCGGGGTCACCGACCTGCAGATCCTCGGCCACCCCGACGGCATGCTCGAGTACGGGCTCCGGCTGCGGGCCGACATCGCCGGCGCCATCCGCCGGGTCCGGCCCGAGATGGTCATCACGCTCAACCACCGGGAGACCTTCGCCACCGGCGGACTCAACATGGCCGACCACACGGTCACCGGTCGGGCGGTCATCGACGCCGTGCGCGACGCCGCCAACCGGTGGGTGTTCCGGGGCCTGGTCGACGAGGAGGGGCTCGAGCCGTGGGGCGGCGTGCGCTGGGTGGCCGTGGCCAACTCGCCCCAGCCGACCCACGCCGTGCCCATCTCGGCCGGCGACGTCGACCGGGCCGTCGCCTCGCTCGAGGCCCACGACGCCTACCTGAAGGGCCTCGGCCCCGGTCACATGAGCGACCCGGGCGGCTTCCTCCGCCCCCTCTTCGCCCAGGCCGCCGACCGCTTCACCGGCCCCGCCATGACCTTCGAGCTCCTCGGCATGTGATCAGTAGCTGAAGGTGGTGGCGCCGTCGCCGATCCACTCCCAGAGCGGGACGGTGCCGCCGGGGGTGGCGCCCTCGATGAAGGTGTCGGGGTCGAGGCCCTTGGCCTCGACGCAGATGGGGCAGACCAGGTAGGCGCCGCCGGCGGCCTCGTAGCGCTTGAGGAGGTCGGCCAGCGGCGGGCACCCCTCGCAGGCGACCGCGGTGGCGACGCCCTCGACGGCGAGGCGGGACGCCTCCTTGGTGAGGAACATCATCGTGGGACGTCCCGACTCGGCGGCTCCGACGGCGACGAGGAAGGCGACGGTGACCTTCTCGGGGTCCTCCAGGCCGGTGGTGAGGGAGATGGCTGCTCTGTTCATGCCCTGATCGTCCGCGCGATCGCCCCAGTCTGCCGATTCAACTGTTGAAGTACCGTCGGCCCGTGACGACCTACGGCCAGTTCTGCCCCGTCGCCAAGGCGGCCGACGTCCTCGGGCCCCGGTGGGCGATCCTCATCGTGCGGGAGATGCTCTCCGGGAGCCGCCGCTTCGGCGACATCCAGCGCGGGGTCCCCGGGTGTCCGCCCGCCACCTTGTCGAAGCGGCTCAAGGAGCTGGTCGCCGGGGGCGTGGCCGTCCGCCACGACGGTCCCGACGGCGTGACCTACGAGCTGACCGAGGCCGGCCTCGAGCTGTTCCCGATCATGGAGGCCCTCGGCCAGTGGGGCCAGCGCTGGGTCCGCAGTGCGTACGGCCCGGAGGAGCTCGATGCCGACCTGCTGCTGTGGGACGTGCGCCGCTTCCTCCGCCCCGACGGCCTGGGTGTGGACGAGGCCGTGTTCGAGCTGAGGGTGCGATCCGCGGGGCGGACCCAGCTCTACTGGATCACCGTCGACCCCGGCGCCGTCGACCTCTGCCTGGTCGAGCCCCAGCGGCCGATCGACTGCCTGGTCGAGGCCGATCTCCGGGCTCTCACCCAGATCTGGATGGGCGACATCCCCTTCGCCAAGGGGGGAGTCGTGATGAAGGGCCCGAAGGGTCTCGTGCAGGGCTTCCCCGGCTGGTTCGGGAAGCACCCGATCCTGGCGGCGACCCCGAGTGCCTAGGCCGAGGCGTCGGCGACGAGCTTCCTGGCGATGACCTTGATGCAGAGGGTCTCGTCGGCGCCCTCGAAGATGCTGAGCACCCGGGCGTCGACGAAGTAGCGGCTGACGTCGTACTCCTCGGCGTAGCCCATGCCGCCGTGGATCTGCATGGCCTCGCGGGTGACCCACTCGGCCGCCTTGCAGACGTAGGCCTTGATCAGGCTGGCCTCCATGGCCCCCTCGCCCTTGGCCATGAGGCGGGCCACGACGTAGGCGAACTGCCGGCTGGCCTGGATGATCGTGGCCATGCGGCCGAGCTTGGCCTGGGTGAGCTGGTACTCGGAGATGGGCTGGCCGAAGACCTTGCGGTCGACGGCGTACTGCCGGGCGGCCTCGTAGGCGGCCTGCATGACGCCGATGGCCCGGGCCGCGGTCTGGATGCGGCCGTTCTCGAAGCCGGCCATCTGGTAGTAGAAGCCGCGCCCCTCGCCCCCCTCCATGCCGATCAGGTTCTCGGCCGGGACGAACCAGCTGTCGAGGGCGATCTCGTAGGAGTGCATGCCCCGGTACCCGATGGTGTCGATCGGGCGGCCCTCCATCTTCCCGCCGGCCGGGCCCCCCTCCGAGCCGTCCTGGGTGATCTCGAAGCCGTGGCCCTCGAGCTTGCCCTGCTTGGGGACGACGAACATCGACAGACCGCGGTGCCCGAGGCTGCGATCGGTGTTCGTGCGGGCCAGGACGAGGAGGACGTCGGCCCGGGCGCCGAAGGTGCACCAGGTCTTGACCCCGTTGATCAGCCAGCCGCCGTCGGTGGGGGTGGCGGTGACCTTCACGCCGGCCACGTCGGAGCCGTAGTCGGGCTCGGTGACGGCGACGGCGTTCATGACCTCGGCCGCGGCGAGCTGCGGGAGCCAGTGCTGCTTCTGCTCCTCGGTGCCACCGGCGAGGAGGGCCCGAGCCAGGATCTCGGGCCGGGTGATCAGCGAGCCGCCGGCGCCCAACGAGCCGCGGGACAGCTCCTCGGTGGCCACGACCATGCCGATGTACTCGCCCTCGCCGCCCTCGCCGTAGCCCCCGTACTCGGTGGGGACCGACAGGCCGAAGGCGCCCAGCTCGGCCAGCCCGGTGATGATCTCCTCGGGGATGTCGCCGTTGGTGCGGTGGATGTGCTCGGCGATCGGCGCCAGCTCCTTCTCGGCGAAGCGCCGGAAGGTGTCCTGGACCAGCTCGAAGTCGTCGTCGAGGTGGCGGGGGCCGTCGGTGTCGATGGCGGCGAGGAAGGCCGGGTCGCGGAACGAGGCGAGGAAGCCGCGGGTGTCGTCCAGCGCACCGACCGACACGCCCCACTCGGCCTCGCGGCCGAAGAGCCTGCCGCCCAGGTCGCCGACGGCATCGGCGATGAAGGCGCACGTGATGCGGGCCTCGACGTCGCCCTTGCCGCCGTAGTCGAGCAGGCCCCGCCCGGTGGCGATGGCGGCGGCGGCGTGGGCCACCTCGTAGGCGAGGACCTGACGGGCGTCGATCCCGTCGCGGACGAGGACGGCGACGGCCCCGTCGACCACGGCCTGGGCGGCGTCGAGGGCGGCCGAGGCGGCGGCGAGATCGGGCGGGGCAGGGGCGGGCGCGTCGCTCATACGGCCAGGAAAAGTACTGCTAGGCCAAGGATCGCCCCACATCGGCGGCGACGGCGGCGCGGTCGTCGAGCCAGCGGGCCAGGTCGGCCTCGGGCATCGGGCGGGCGATGGCGAAGCCCTGGGCCCGGTCGCAGCCGAGACGGAGCAGCGTGGGCATGTCGTCGGGGTGCTCGACCCCCTCCGCCACCACCTCGAGGCCGAGGTTGTGGCCGAGGTCGATCATCGAGCGGACGATCGTGTACGCCCCGCCCCGGCGGTGCATGTCGGCGACGAAGGAGCGGTCGATCTTGAGCTCGGTGAGGGGCAGGTCGCGGATGTAGGTGAGCGACGAGTAGCCGGTGCCGAAGTCGTCGACGGAGGTGCCGACGCCGAGCGCCTGGAAGGCCCGGAACTGGGCCAGCGCCACCGATGGGTCGTCCATGATCTCGCTCTCGGTCAACTCGACGACCAGGTGCTCGGCGTCGAGCCGGGCGTCGTCGAGCGCCCGCTCCACCTCGCCCAGCAGGTCCCGGTCGAACAGGTTCCGGACCGACAGGTTGACGGCCACGCTGAGGTCGTGGCCGGCGTCGCGCAGCGCGGCGGTCGCCCGGGCGGCCTCGCGGAGCACCCAGCGGGCGATCGGCCGGGTCGCGCCCGACAGCGCGGCCAGGGGGATGAAGTCGTCCGGCATGACCAGGCCGTGGTCGGGGTGCTGCCAGCGCACGAGGGCCTCGGTGCGGGTGACGGCACCGGTGCGCAGGTCGAGCACGGGCTGGTAGTGGAGGACGAGCTGGCCGGTCGGCACCGCCTCGCGCAGATCGCCGATCAGAGTGAGCCGGGCGACGCTGGAGCGGTCCTGGTCGGCCCGGTAGACGGCGGGCCCGGTGGCGGCCCGCTTGGCCACGTACATGGCCACGTCCGCCCGGCGGATGAGCTCGTCGGCGTCGGTGGCGTGGTCGGGCACGAGGGCGATGCCGATGCTCACGTTGGTCTGGAGCCGCACCTCGTCGATGGTGAAGGGGGCGCTGACCGCAGCCGTCACCGTCTCGGCCGTGGCCCGCGCGGCCATCTCGTCGACGTCGGGACCGCTCAGCACGATGGCGAACTCGTCGCCGCCCAGACGGGCCACGAACATGGGGCGCAGGAGCGCCTCGAGCCGGTGCGACAGGGCGACGAGCAACCGGTCGCCCACGCCGTGGCCGAGGGCGTCGTTGACCTCCTTGAACTGGTCGAGGTCCATCAGCAGCAGGGCGGTGCGCTCGCCCTCGCCGACCGTGGCCCGCAGGTGCTCGTCGAGCGACGCCCGGTTGGGGAGCCCGGTCAGGGCGTCGTGCAGGGCCTGGCGGCGCAGGGCCCGGGCGGCCTGGGCGACCTTGGTGGTGTCCTGCAGCGAGATGGCGACGAGGTCGCCGGGGAGCCGGAAGCCCTGGAGGGTGACGCTGCGGTGGGCATCCCCGGTCGACACCGAGAGGTCGTCGACCCGGACCGGTCGCCCCGTGCCGCTGACGTCGTGCAGCCGGGCGACGACGTCCGGTGCCAGGGTGGGCAGCTCGTCGGCCAGCAGCCGCCCGTGGGCCCGGGTCCAGGGCCCGGCGAGGAAGCTGTCGGACGCCGGGTTGGCGGCGCGGATGCGGAAGCCGGCGCCGGGGTCGTCGTCCCAGTCGAGCACCACGAGCGCCAGGTCGATGTGCTCGACGATGTCGGCGTACTGCTGGGACTGCTGCTCGATCGAGCGCTGCCGGGTGACGTCGAGGGTGACGCCGTGGAGCTCGGTGACCCGGCCGGAGGCGTCGAGGACGACGGTGACCCGGTCGAGGACGTGGACGATCGAGCCGTCGGCGTGGATCATCCGGTACGTGACCTCGTGGTCCCGGCGGGCGTCGACGGCGTCGACGGTGTCCTCCAGCACCCGGAGCCGGTCCTCGGGGTGGATGTGGGCCAGCCAGAACCCGTCGGCCCGCCACGCCTCGGGACCGTGGCCCAGCAGCGCCGCGGCCCGGCCGTTGACGTAGGTGATGGCGTAGGTGGCCGGGTCCTTGGTCCACAGCACGGCGTCGAGGTCGTCGATCAGGCCGGTGAGCCGGGCCCGGAGCTGCTCCTCGCCGTCGACCAGGCTGCCCACGCCGATGAGGATGAGGGCGGCCGAGAGCCCGAAGGAGACGGCGGGGACGCCGGTGCCGGGGATGACGTCGGCCAGGTCGAGCACGAGGAGGCCGAGGGTGGCGATGGCCGTTGCGACGGCGGCCGGACGGGTGGACCCGGCCGCGGCCCAGAAGGCGATGGTGGTCGCCATCACCAGCGCGACCGGCAAGGTGGCCCGGGGGTCGGCGGCGGCGACGGCGAGGCACAGCACCATGTCGGAGAAGGGCAGCCACGGGGCGGGGCGGCCCCGGGCCTTCACCGTCCGGTGGTTGGCCACGTTGGCCAGGAGGCCGAGGACGAACACGGGTGGGCCGATCCACCACTGGAACAGCACGCTGGCCGCCAGCGAGAGGACGGTGACGCCCACGTAGCGGACGCGGACCAGCTGCTCCCAGCGGTCCTGGGTCCAGCGCTCGAGCTCCGGGGACACGTCGCGGCCGATCGCTCGCACCGCCCTCCCCATCGCTCCCCGACCCACGCCGGTCATCCTGCCCCACCACCGAGCGTGTGTCCACGCGCACCCTTTGTGGTTGGTCGTCCGCTGCGGGTCCACCAGGGCCGGAGCCCTACGCTGACGCCCGCATCCGGGACCCCAGGAGGAGACACACGGTGACCGTCCACGAACGCCCTTTCGGCCGGACCTACGAGGAGTTTGAGGTCGGGGACGTGTATCGGCACTGGCCGGGCAAGACGATCACCGAGTACGACGACCACCTGTTCTGCATGATCACCATGAACCACCACCCGCTCCACACCAACGATTGGTACGCCGAGCAGGCCCCCCAGGGGCGCAACGTGGTGGTGGGCAACCTGGTGTACTCCCTGGTCCTGGGCATGAGCGTCCCCGACGTGTCGGGCCAGGCGGTGGCCAACCTCGAGGTCGAGGTGCTCAAGCACTCCAAGCCCACGTTCCACGGCGACACGATCCACGCCGAGACCCGGGTCCTCGACAAGAAGCTGACCTCGAAGGGCGACCGCGGCATCGTCTCGGTCGAGACCAAGGGCATCAACCAGCGCGGCGAGGAGGTCTGCTACTTCCGCCGCAAGGTGATGGTCTGGACCGAGGCCGAGGCCCCCAAGCGCCCCCGCCCCTACGACGTCGACGCCGTCTGGGCCGACCCGCCCGAGGCCTGATGCCCGACGGGTCCCGGATCCTCGGCTCTCGGATACCCCGTGCCGCGGCCGCTGGCTTCTCGGCCGGGGCCGACGACTACGAGCGGGGTCGCCCGTCCTACCCGGCCGACGCCGTCGCCGTGCTGTGCGAGGAGTTGGGCATCGGCCCCGGCGCCCGGGTCCTCGACCTGGCCGCCGGGACCGGCAAGCTCACCCGCCTGCTGGTGCCGACCGGGGCCGAGGTCGTCGCCGTCGAGCCGGTGGCCGAGATGCGCCGCCGGCTCGAGCAGGCCGTGCCGCAGGCCCACGTCCTCGACGGCACGGCCGAGCGGCTCCCCCTGCCCGATCGCTCGGTCGACGCCGTCACCGTCGCCCAGGCCTTCCACTGGTTCGACGCCGAGGTGGCCCTGAAGGAGATCGCCTGGGTGCTCAAGCCCGGCGGCGGCCTGGGGCTGGTCTGGAACGAGCGCGACACCCGCGAGCCGTGGGTCGCCGAGCTGAGCACGCTCATCCGGTGGAACGAGCGGGGCGAGTACCAGGTGCCGTACACCACCGAGGTCGACTGGGCGGCCCGCATCGCCGGCCTCGACGTCCCCTTCGGGCCGGTGCAGCGCTACGACACGACCTACCGCCAGCCCATGGACCCCGACACGCTCGTCGCCCGGGTCCTGTCGACGTCGTACATCGCCTCGCAGCCGATCGAGGAGCGGGAGGCGCTGGCGGTGAGGGTCCGCGCCCTGGTCGAGCCCTTCGGCGAGACCTTCGACCTGCCGTACCAGACGGTCGTCTACTGGTGCCGCAAGACGCCGTAGGGCTCGTCACCGAGCTGGCCGCCTGGTTCGGCTCGGAGGGGCGGGACCTGCCGTGGCGGCGGACGCGGGACCCGTGGGCGATCCTCGTCTCGGAGCTGATGCTCCAGCAGACGGGCGTGGGCCGGGTCGAGCCCCGGTTCCATCGGTTCCTGGACCGGTTCCCGACGCCGGCGGCCTGCGCCGCCGCGCCCGCCGGCGACGTCGTCGAGGAGTGGCAGGGCCTCGGCTACAACCGCCGGGCCGTCAACCTCCACCGGTGTGCCGTCGCCGTCGTGGCCGACCACGGCGGGTCGCTCCCCACGACGGTGGAGGCGCTGCTGGCCCTGCCCGGCGTCGGTCCCTACACGGCCCGGGCCGTCCTCGCCTTCGCCCACGAGCGACCGGTGGCCTGCATGGACGTCAACGTCACGCGGGCCCTGTCCCGCCTCGTCGGCCGGCCCATCGACCAGCCCACGGCCGACGGTCTGGCGGCCACGGCCGCCGAGCACGCCCCCGGCGGCGCCTGGGCCTGGAACCAGGCGGCGATGGAGCTGGGCGCCACCGCCTGCCGGCCGGTGCCGCGGTGCGACGCCTGTCCGGTGGCCCACCGCTGCGCCTGGACCGGGTCCGGCGCCCCCGACCCGTGGGCCCGCCCGCGGCCGCAGTCCCGGTTCGAGGGGAGCGACCGCCAGGGCCGGGGCCGGCTGGTCGACGCCCTGCGCCGCGGCGCCGTGGCCGAAGCCGACGTGCCCGCGGCCATGGGTTGGCCCGACGACGTCGACCGAGCCACCCGCGTCGCCGCCACCCTCCTCGCCGACGGCCTCGCCATCACCGATGGCGGGACGTGGAGGTTGCCCTAGCCGGTCAGGGAGGAACGGCCCTCGGTGCGCCACCAGCTGGCGGTGAGCTGGAGGCCCTCGATCGAGGCGCGGGGCGACATCTCCTCCCACAGCCGCTTGTAGCCGGTGGCGGCGATGAGCCAGCGGCCGTCGACCTTCACGTAGGTGTCCTCGTAGAAGGCCGCCCCCCGGATGGTGAGGTCGAAGTCGAGGAGGTGGACGGTGTCCTCGAGGGCCCACGTGCCGGTGGCCCGGTCGGGGCCGTCGAGGTCGATCTCGGGGTGGTGGCAGTGGTGCGACGAGTGGAACGTCTCCGCGCCCATCGTGCGCCGGAGGAAGTCCATCACCGCCTCGCGGCCCGAGTGGGCGTTGGCCCCACCCGAGTAGGTCGCCTCGATGTCGGGCGTCATCAGCGTCTCCATCTCGTCCCAGAGCTTCTGGTCGAGACAGCGGAGGTAGGCGTACTTGAGCCGTTCGATGTGGTGGATCTCGACGAGGTCGTCGGGGGTGAGGCTCACGATGCATCCTCCGATGCGGTCAGGAAGTCGACGATCAGCGGGTTGACGACGGCGGGGGCCTCGACGTGGAGGAAGTGGCCCACCCCGTCGATGATCTCGGCCCGGGAGCCGGGGGCGGGCAGGTGGGCCTCGGCCCCCTCGACCAGCGATGCCCCGAGACAGCCGTCGGTGGCTCCGTGGAGGTAGAGCAGCGGGATCGGTGTCGGCGTCATCCACCCGGCCTGGGGCTCGTCGAGGTCGGGGCTCTTCACCCCGTCGCCGAGGGTGGCCCGGTAGTAGCCGAGGGCGGCGGTGAGGTTGGCGGGGTCGCGCAGGGCGTCCTTCACGACCGGCACGTCGCCGGACGCGTCGTACCCGGGCGACCAGTCGGCCCACAGCCTGTCGATGAAGGCGAGGTCGTCGGCGGCCACCACCCCGTCGGCCAGCGGGCTCTGGAAGAAGAACATGTACCAGCTGCGCCGGAGCTGGTCGTAGGAGGTGAAGCCGCCGAACATGGCGCCCGCCGGGGGCACGGCCATGGCCACGGCCCGGCGCCAGCGATCGGGCTCCCAGCCGACGGCGGCGTAGGTCGCCATGGCGCCCCAGTCGTGCCCGACGATCACGGCCCGGTCGTCGCCGCCGAGGGCCTCGTGCAGGCGGCTGGCGTCGCGGGCCAGCGCACCGACCTGGTACAGCCCGTCGGCGGGCACCGAGGTGGGGGCGTAGCCGCGCAGCCAGGGAGCCACCGGACGGAACCCG
>DASVEC010000467.1:0-2115 GCA_036380755.1 Iamia sp.
AGCGGGGCCGTGTCGACGGCCCATCCCGCCTGGGTGGCTGCGGCCAGGGCGTCGCGGAGGGGCGGCAGGGGGATGTCGCGCCGGGCCCGCCCCACCCGCTCGGCGAGGGGGCCCAGCGACCACGGGTGGACCTCGACGACGGGGGCGAGGCGCCAGTCGCCGGTCGCCTCCCGCTCGTCGACACCGGTGGCGATGATCAGGTCCGCCCCCCCGAAGCCGGCGAGGGCGAAGTCGTGGGCCTGGAGGCCGGCGGTGGCCAGGTGGTGACGGCTGCGCCAGTCGAACAGCCCCTTGGCGCCCCACGTGTTGAGCACGCCGGCGCTGAGTGCGGTGGCCAGCGCGTGCAGTCCGGGGACGGCGCCGAGGGCGACGACGTCGGGGCCGGCGAGCACCACCGGCGCCTCCGCCCCGACGACGGCGGCGACCAGGTCGTCGTCGGGCAGAACCCACCGATCGCCCGGGATCGTGGGCGGGGCCAGCCGTCGCTGCGCCTCGACGAACAGGTGGGCGAGGTGGGCCGGCACCTCCGCCAGGTCGAACGTGGGCGTGGTCACGTCGGCTCCCTCGGCAAGCCGAGGGCGCGCTCGCCGATGACGTTGCGCTGGATCTGCTCGGTGCCGCCACCGAGACGGGCCGCCCACTGGGCCAGCACCGCCTCCTGGAGCAGCCCGTAGGCGCCGTCGTCGCCCCCCTCCAGGAGCATCTCGGGCCCGGCCACGTGGGTGGCCACGTCGGCCAGCCGCTCCATCATCCGGGACAGCCCCAGCTTGAGGGTGCTGGCCTCGGGCCCGACGGGAGCGCCGAGGCGGATGGCGTCGACCACCCGGTCGCCGGTGAGGCCCAGCACCGACGCGTGGACGTGGGCATCGGCCAGCGCCTGGCGGACGACCGGGTCGGCCGACCGCCCGTTGGCCCGGGCGAGGGCGATCATGTCCTCGACCCGGTCGAGGACGCTGATCGAGCCGATCATCACCCGCTCGGCGCCCAGGGTGGTGCGGGCCACGCTCCAGCCGTCGCCCACCTCGCCCAGCACGGCGTCGGCCGGCAGCCGGACCTCCCGCAGGAAGACCTCGTTGAAGTGGGCGGCCCGGTTGATCTGGACCAGCGGCCGGACCTCGATCCCCGGCGACCGCATGTCGACGAGGAAGTAGGTGATGCCCCGGTGCCGCACCGAGCCGGGCTCGGTGCGCGCCAGCAGGATGCCCCAGTCGGCGTGGCGGGCGCCGCTGGTCCACACCTTCTGCCCGTCGACCACCCAGCCGTCGTCGTCCCGGCGGGCGGTGGTGCGCAGCGAGGCCAGGTCGGAGCCGGCGTCGGGCTCGGAGAAGAGCTGGCACCACACCTCCTCGCCCCGGCGGATGCGCTCGACGTGGGCCTGCTGCTCCGGCGTGCCGTGGGCCATGAGCGTGGGTCCGACCATGCCCATGGCGACGTTGAGCGCCCCGAGGGGGACGTCGTAGCGGTTCGCCTCCTCGGCCACGACCCGGGCCTCGACCGGGCCGTAGCCCCGCCCGCCGTGGGCCACGGGCCAGGTGACCGCGCCCCAGCCGTCGGCGTCGAGCTCGGCCTGCCAGGCCCGGCAGGCCGAGACGAAGTCGTGGTCGTCGCGCAGGCCCCGCCGCCCGCTCGCCGGCCCGAAGCGGGCCGCGTGCTCCTCCATCCAGGGCCGGACCTCGGCCCGGACCTTGGCCTCGGCCGGCGTGTCCTCCCGAGTACTCACAGGCGCCCGGGGCGGCGCAGGGGCTCCGGCACCCACGACGGCGCCCGCTTCTCCTTGAAGGCGACCCAGCCCTCGCGCATCTCGTCGCTGCCGATGCTGGCGTCCATGGCCATGCGGTCGTAGTGGCCGTAGTACTCGTGGAACGTGCGCTTCACCGCGGCGCGGGCCTCGGGCGCGGTCCGGCAGCACATCTCCAGGACCTCGGTGGCGGCGGCCTCCAGCTCGTCGTGGGGCACGACCCGGGCCAGCAGCCCCCACTCGAGCGCGGTGGCGGCGTCGATCACCCGGCCGGTCATGAGCATGTCCCGGGCCCGGGCCGGCCCGATCTGGCGGGGCAGGACCTGGGCGTAGTTCGTGTCGGCGATGCCCCGCAGCAGCTCGGGCGCCCGGAAGGT
>DASVEC010000468.1:0-2259 GCA_036380755.1 Iamia sp.
CGGGCAGGGCCCGTCCGGCCTCGACGTGGACGACCATCCGGGCGGTCACCGCCGACGAACCGCCGCCGATCGACAGGGCCACGTCGACCCGGTCGCCGTCGAGCTGGGCCAGCAGGAAGCGCTCGAGCCGCTGGCGCAGCACCCGGTTCCAGCGGTCGACCGGCACCGTGACGAGGGCGGCGATGGCGTGCGAGCCGGCGACGGGCCGGAGCACGACCCGGACCGAGTGGTCGCGGTCCTCCGCCAGGAGCTCGCCGATGAGGGCGTGGAGGGCGTCGGTGTCGAGACCGAACAGGTCGTCCTCGGGCAGCGACTGGAACAGCAGGGTCAGGTGCTGCTCGTCGTAGCTGCCGGGCACGACGTCCTCCCGCTCGAGGAGTCGGTCGAGCTTGCGCCGGAGGAGCGGCACCGAGGCGAGGGGTGCGCCCGCCGCCCGCCGGGCCACGACCCAGAGGAGGTGCTCGGCCGTGCCGCCCCCGGCGTCGTCCGGCACCCAGAGGTCGAGCCGGAGCATCGGCACCCGCCGGTGCAGGGGGCTGAGGGCGCTGAGGCGCACGACCCGGATGGGCTCGTCGGGTCCGACCGGCGGCGGCGTGCCGGCCCGCCCGGCGGCGCGGGGATCGCAGCGCAGGAGCCCGAGGTCCGGCAGCTCGGGCGGGGCGCCGTCCTCGAGGGCGGCCCCCGCCTTGCGCCGGCCCAGGCCGAGCAGCAGGGCGTTGCCCTCCAGCAGCCAGCGGACCGTGCGGGCGGCGTCGACCACCGCCGGCGAGACGTCCGCCGCGCCCGGCGTCTCGCACAGGGCATCGAGGGCGGCGGCCGCGGCCCGCAGCCGGTCACGGATGGCGGCATGGTCGTCGGTGACGGCCCGCAGGAGATCGAGGGTGACCCGCAGCCGGGCCACGAGGGCGGCGGCGGTGCCGTCGTCGACGTCGGAGGCCAGCTCGATCTGGATGACGGCCTCGGTGTGGTCGGCACCCCGGGCCGGGCCCACGCCCCGCAGCTCTCCGTCGTCGTCGCGCTCGGCGCCGTAGGCGCACGGCACGATGTCGAGGGCCCGCTGCCCGGCGGCCCGCAGCTCCTCCTCGACCGAGGTGACGATGAGGGGCCGGTCGTCACCCGCCACCTCGACCACCGACCCCCGGGCCTGGTGCCCGGCCAGCAGGTCGATCCCCGGGGGGCGCACCCGCACGAGCCACTCGCCGTCGCGGGGCGCGGCGGCCAGCTCCACCACGGCATCGAGGGCGGCATCCTCCGGCAACGTCCCCTGGCGCCGCCGGGCGACCGCCGCCACCAGACCGTCGCGCACGACGGCGGGCACGGACGCGCTGGTGGGTGACGGGTCGTCGTCCGACGCCACGAAGGACCTCCTGGAGGCCGGGGCGCGGGATCGTACCCTGGCGAGGTGCCCGAGCTGCCGGAGGTCGAGACCATCCGGGTCGCGCTCGACCCGCTGCTCCGGGACCGGACGGTGGTCGAGTCCGCCGCCCACCCATCGCCCAAGTTCTCGTCCGCGCCCGGCGCCGTGGGGGCCCGGATCGGCGGCGTGCGGCGTCGGGGCAAGTACCTGCTCGCCGACCTGACGGGCGAGGACGGGCCCTGGGAGCTGATCGTCCACCTCGGCATGACCGGGCAGCTGGGGCTCGACCTCGACCCCGGCGGGCCCTACGCCCGGGCCTGGTGGGCCCTCGACGACGGGACGACGCTGACCTTCCGCGACGTCCGCCGCTTCGGGCGCATCGCGGTGGTGCCGGCCGGCGACCACCGCAGCCTGCCGACCCTCCACGCCATCGGGCCCGAGCCCTTCGCCGCCGACTTCACCCCCGAGGGCCTCTGGCGGGCCCTGCACACGTCGAACGCCCGGGTGAAGACGCAGCTGCTGTCGCAGCGCCCGGTCGCCGGCGTCGGCAACATCTACGCCGACGAGGCCCTCTGGCGGGCCGGCATCAATCCCGCCGCCCGGCGCGTCGGCCGGGCCCGCGCCGCCCTCCTCCACGAGGGGATCCGCGACGCCCTGGCGCTCGCCCTGGCCAACGGGGGGACGACGCTGCGCGACTACCGGACCGCCACCGGCGAGCCCGGACGCAACCAGACCGCCCTGGCCTGCTACGGCCGGTCCGGGCTGCCGTGCCTGCGCTGCGGGACGACGCTGCGGCGTGCGGTGCTCGACGGGCGCAGCGCCACCTGGTGCCCCCGCTGCCAGGCGAGGTGAGACGGGCCCGGACGCGCCGAGGGCACCGGCCGGAACCGGTGCCCTCGAAC
>DASVEC010000469.1:0-4525 GCA_036380755.1 Iamia sp.
CCGACGGCACCGTCCGCATCCGAGTGGCGGCCGGCGATCCCCTCGACGAGGTCGTCCTGCGCAGCTACAGCGTCGGTGCCGCCCACCAGGCCCTGTCGTGGGTCCGCAGCGAGGGGCTGGCCGTCACCGCCGACGGCGTGGTCGACGACCTGACCATCCGCTCCTTCGGCATCCTCAAGGCCTCGGAGATGCCACCGGTCGTGGTCGAGGTCGATGCCACCCCCGGCCCACCGGTCAACGGCACCGACGCCGTCTTCGTGGCCGTGGCCGCCGCGGCCTGGCTCGCCGCGGGCGCCCCCACCGACCTCCCGACCGGTTCGGCGTAGCGTGACGCCATGAGCGAGCGCAGCGAGCGAATCAGACGGCACAGTTGTCTCCCGGCGGCGAAGCCGCCGCTCATCGGCGCCCGGCGGGCGCTGCTGGCGCGACCGAGGCCGGAGGCGCGCCGATGAGCTCCGCTCCCTACACGCCCGTGGTCACCGCCGGAGGCTGGATCGCCGTGTCCGGCCAGGTCCCCCTGCGCGACGGCGCCTTCCTCCACGACAAGCCCTTCGCCGAGCAGGTCGACGCCGTGCTCGCCAACGTGGTCGACCGGCTGGCCGAGGCCGGCGCCTCGCTGGCCGACGTGGTCAAGACCACCGTCTTCCTCGCGGACATGGCCGACTACGCGGTGCTCAACGAGCGCTGGGTCGCCACCTTCGCCGAGCCCCGCCCGGCCCGCTCCTGCGTCGCCGTCGCCGCCCTCCCGTTCGACTGCCGCGTCGAGGTCGAGTGCTGGGCCCTGGCGCCCGTTTCGTAGTCGTTCGCTCGCTGGCGCTCGCTCCACTCCTACGAGCTGTACGTGCTCGCTGCGCTCGCTCTGTCCCACGGCTCGGCGGCTCGTTCCTCGCAGCCTCGCCGTTCGTGCGGGGGAGACCCCCGCGGCCGCCAGCGGCTGCGCCGGGCGGGCGATCTCCCGCGGGAGATCTGGCAGTCTCACTGGTGAGCGTCGTCTGGACCCCTCTCGGCGAAGTGGTGATCAGATCGGACGGCTTCCCGTTCGATCTGATCACCGGTTCGCTGGGGGTGGGGTGGCGGGGCATGATGGCGGCGTGATCG
Source organism: Iamia sp. (assembly GCA_036380755.1). GTDB lineage: Bacteria > Actinomycetota > Acidimicrobiia > Acidimicrobiales > Iamiaceae > Iamia. The sequence goes on from DASVEC010000469.1 coordinate 1,099, forward strand.
GAGCCATCGTCCTCGCCGTGATCCTCGTGGTCGTGTTCCCGGTGGTCGTCGCCCTCAGCGGGGCGGGCGCCGCCGGCATCCTCGGCTTCTTCCTGAAGGGCGACGCCGACACGCGCTACGAGGGCTCCGAGCTCCTCGACCTGAACTAGGGCTCAGGAGCCCCAGCGGGACTGGCCGAAGCGGTAGCCGACCGAGCGCACCGTGGTGATGAGGCCGGCGTGCTCCTCGCCCAGCTTGGCCCGGAGCCGCCGCACGTGGACGTCGACGGTGCGGGCGCCGCCGTAGTACTCGTAGCCCCACACCCGGCTGAGGAGGGTCTCGCGGGTGAAGACCCGGCCCGGGTGCTGGGCCAGGAACTTGAGCAGCTCGTACTCCATGTAGGTGAGGTCGAGCGGCCGGTTCTCGATGGCCGCCTGGTAGGTCTCCAGGTTGAGGGCCAGCCCGCCGTACTCGATCATCTCCGGGCCCGAGCCGGAGCCAGCGCGCCACAGGAGGTGCCGGAGGCGGGCCTCGAGCTCGCGGGGGTGGAAGGGGTCGAGGCAGAAGTCGTCGTAGAGGTCGTCGCGCAGCTCGAGGTCGGCCAGCCCGGCGCCCCGGACGAGGAGCAGCACCGGCTCGATGGGGACGTCGCGCTTGCGCAGGGCCCGGCACACGGCCAGACCGGTCTCGGGGGCGTCGCCGAGGACGACGACGGCCCCGCGCCATCCGGCCTCGGAGTCCATGCGCGTCACCGCCGCCTCGTCGGGCACGGCCTTCCAGGCGTGGCCGGCCAGCTCGAGGGTCTGCACCAGCTCGGGCGGCGGCGGATCGGGGTAGACGAGCCAGGGCTCCATGGCGTTCCTCCTGTCGGGCCTACCAGGCCGACAGGTAGCGCTCCAGCTCGTAGGGGGTGACCTGCTTCTTGTAGTCGGCCCACTCGTTGCGCTTGTTGCGGATGAACCAGCCGAAGATGTGCTCGCCCAGGGCCTCGGCCACCAGCTCGGAGCCCTCCATGACGTCGAGGGCGTCGGCCAGCGACTGGGGCAGCTCCTTCAGGCCCTCGGCCGCCCGCTGGGCGGGGGTGAGCTCGAAGACGTTGGTGGTGGTCTCCTCGGGCAGCTCGTAGCCCTCGTCGAGGCCCTTGAGCCCGGCGGCGAGGATGACCGAGAAGGCCAGGTACGGGTTGCAGGCCGGGTCGGGGGAGCGGAACTCGATGCGGACCGAGGCGTCCTTGCCCGACTTGGTGACCGGCACCCGGATCAGGGCCGAGCGGTTGTTGCGGGCCCAGGACACGTGGGCCGGGGCCTCGGTGCCGGGGATGAGGCGCTTGTACGAGTTCACGAGCTGGTTGGTGACCGCCGTGATCTCGGCCGCGTGGTGCAGCAGGCCGGCGATGAAGCTCCGCCCGACCTTCGAGAGGCGGTACGGGTCGCTGGCGTCGGCGAAGGCGGTGGTGTCGCCCTCGTAGAGCGACATGTGGGTGTGCATGCCCGAGCCCTGCACCCCGGAGAGGGGCTTGGGCATGAAGGTGGCGTGGACGCCCCGCTCCATGGCGATCTCGCGCACGACCAGGCGGAACGTCATGACGTTGTCGGCCATGGTGAGGGCGTCGGTGTAGCGCAGGTCGATCTCGTGCTGGCTGGGCGAGTCCTCGTGGAACGAGTACTCGACCGGGATGCCCATGGCCTCGAGCGTGTGGATGGTGCGCTTGCGGAGGTCGGAGCTGACGTCGGCGGTGGTGAGGTCGAAGTACGAGCCGTTGTCGAGGGGCTGCGGCGGGCGGGTGCCCATGCCGTCCTCCTCGGAGAAGTAGAAGAACTCCATCTCGGGGGCGACGTAGAAGCTGAAGCCCCGCTCCCGGGCCCGGTCGAGGTTGCGCTTCAGGACCTGGCGGGGATCGCCCTCGAACGGCGTGCCGTCGAGGTTGGTGATGTCGCAGAACATGCGGGCCGCGGTCTCGTCGCTCTGGCCCCAGGGGAGGAGCTCGAAGCTGCCGGGATCGGGCCGGGCCAGGACGTCGGACTCCTGGATGCGGCTGAAGCCGTCGATGGCGCTGCCGTCGAACTGCATGCCCTCGTCGAAGGCGGATTCGAGCTCCGCCGGCGAGATGGCGAAGGACTTGAGCTGGCCCACGACGTCGGTGAACCAGAGGCGGATGAGCCGCACCCCTCGCTCCTCGACGGTGCGCAACACGTAGGCCTTCTGGGGATCCACCCCGGCATCGTCGCCGCCGGAGCGTCCATTGGGCAACCGGGCGCGTCGTGGTTCACACTTAGTTCACAATCGGGAAACGGCCGGGACACGGCTCCCTGCGAGGGTTCCGCCGTTCCGTCCACAACACACATCTCTGAAGAGCGAAGGAGCTCGCCCGTGGCGATCAAGGCCGAGTACATCTGGATCGACGGCACCGAACCGACCGCCCGTCTGCGGTCCAAGACCAAGGTCCTGGCGGAGGCGCCCGACGAGTGGCCGATCTGGGGCTTCGACGGCTCCAGCACCAACCAGGCCCCCGGCGACAACTCGGACTGCGTGCTGAAGCCGGTCAAGGTCGTGCCCGATCCCATCCGGGGCGGTGACGACGTCCTCGTCCTGTGCGAGGTCCTCTACATCGACATGACCCCGCACAGCACCAACACCCGGGCCGCCCTGCGGGCCATCGACGAGCAGTTCGCCGACCAGGAGCCGCTGTTCGGCATCGAGCAGGAGTACACCTTCTTCTCCGACGGCCACCCCCTCGGCTTCCCCAAGGGCGGCTTCCCGGCTCCGCAGGGCTTCTACTACTGCGGCATCGGTGCCGACGAGGTCTACGGCCGCGAGATCGTCGAGGCCCACCTCGAGGCCTGCCTCGAGGCCGGCCTGACCCTCTCGGGCATCAACGCCGAGGTCATGCCCGGCCAGTGGGAGTTCCAGGTGGGCCCGCTCTCGCCGCTCGAGGTGTCGGACCAGATGTGGCTCGCCCGCTACCTGCTGTACCGCATCGCCGAGGACTTCGACGTCGCCGCCACCCTCGACCCCAAGCCGGTCAAGGGCGACTGGAACGGCGCCGGCGCCCACACCAACTTCTCGACCAAGGCCATGCGCGAGGGCTACGACGCCATCATCGCCGCCTGCGAGGCGCTGGGGGCCCCCGGCAAGCTCGACGAGCACGTCGCCGGTTACGGCGCCGACATCGAGCACCGTCTCACCGGCCTGCACGAGACCGCCCCGTGGAGCGAGTACAGCTACGGCGTCTCCGACCGTGGCGCCTCGGTCCGCATCCCGTGGCAGGTCGCCCAGGACAAGAAGGGCTACATCGAGGACCGGCGGCCCAACGCCAACATGGACCCGTACGTGGTGACGCGTCTCATCGTGGACACCTGCTGCGGCGCTCTCGTCGACGCCAAATAGTCGTTAGTGTCCCCTCGTCCGGACCTCGGGTCCGGGCGAGGGGACCTTTTTTTGTTGGTCT
>DASVEC010000470.1:0-10932 GCA_036380755.1 Iamia sp.
GAGGTGGGCCGCCGCGGCCGCCGCCTCCAGCGGTTCGAGGCCCCGGGCGAGGAGGGCGGTGAGCGCACCGGTGAGCACGTCGCCGGTGCCGGCGGTGGCCAGCCGGGCGTCGCCGGACGTGCCGAGCAGGACGCGGCCATCGGGCGCGGCGACCACGGTGGTCGAGCCCTTGGCCAGCACCACCGCCCCCCGCCGGGCGGCCAGGGCCCGGACCTCGGCGATCCGGTCGGGGGCGTCGACGTCGGCCCCCAGCCGGGCCAGCTCGCCGTCGTGGGGGGTGAGGACGACCCCGGCCAGCTCGCCCTCGACGTCGGCCAGAGCCGAGAGGCCGTCGCCGTCGACCACCATCGGGGGCCGGCCGGTCGCCGCCACCAGCGCCCTGACGGCCTCGGCGGCCGCGTCGCCACGACCCAGCCCCGGGCCGACGCCGAGGGCGGCGATGCGGTCGACGTCGGCCAGCACGGCATCGGCCCAGCCCTCGGCCGGGAGCTCGACGCCGACGACCTCGGTCGGCGCGCCCGGGTCGTGCTCGAGCCCGGGCGTCGACAGACGGACGTAGCCGGCCCCGGCCCGCTGGGCGCCGGCCGCGCTGAGGTGGGCGGCGCCGGTCATCCCCGGCGAGCCGGCGACGATCCAGCAGGCGGCCTGCCACTTGTGGGCGTCGTGGGGCCGGTCGGGCAGCCAGGCGGCGACGTCGGCCGGCTCGACCACGTGGATCCGGGCCGTGCCGGTGTCGAGCCCGATGTCGGCTCGGCGCACCTCGCCCGCTCGCCCCGGGCCGTCGCGCAGGAGGAGGCCGGGCTTGAGGGCGGCGAAGGTGATGGTGAGGTCGGCGGGCCACGGGTCGCCGTGGGCCACGCCGGTGAGGCCGTCGATGCCCGAGGGGATGTCGACGGCCAGGACCTGGCAGCCGGCGGGCACCGGCGGCGGCGTCCAGTCGCCCCGGAAGCCGGTGCCGTAGGCGGCATCGACGAGGAGGTCGGCATCGGGCAGCTCGGCGGGCAGGTCGACGGCGTCGAGCTCGACGACCCGGACGCCTCGACGCCGTAGACGGCGAGCGGCGCTGCGGCCGTCGGCGCCGTTGTTGCCCTTGCCGGCGACGAGCACCACCCGGCGGCCGTAGGTCCCGCCCAGCAGATCGAGCGCCGCCCGGAACGTCGCCTCCCCCGCCCGCTCGACCAGGACGTCCACCGGCTCCGGCGCGGCCTCGTCGATCGCCTTCATCTCGGCGGGGGTGACGACCGGGATCACGGCGGCGTGCCTCCCGGGTCGCGGAAGAGGTACTCACCCATGGTGGCGCTGCGGAAGGTCGACAGGTCGAGGAAGGCGGTGACGTTGGTGAGCATCCGCTCGACGTTGGCCTGCACCACCGCCGGATCGCCGCCGCCGTTGTAGAAGAGGTCGGGATCGGCGACGTGGGCGTTCGACGGCCACGCCTCGTCGACGATGCCGTCGAGCGGCGGGGCGTCGTCGGCCAGCGGGAAGGCGACCAGGTTGCGGACGTAGCGGCACCGGGGCTGGAGCTCGGCCGACTCGGGGGATTGGACGCCGTGCCAGTGGCGCAGCCAGGCCAGCCGCTCGTGGTCCGGCGGGCGCTGCAGCAGGCCGACGGTGAGCACGCCGGGCGAGCGCACCCCGTCGGGCCAGTCCCGCGGGCCGCTCCACGGCGACTCGCCGTACTCGGTGTAGAGGGACTCGGTGACGACGTAGCCGTGCACGATGAGGTCGAGCGCGTCGGCCGTCGTCGCGATGCGGTCCTCGACCGAGGCCCGATGGTCGTAGGCCGGCAGCCAGGTCGAGATCGTGGCCAGCAGCACCGGCTCGCCCTCCGGCCAGGGGACGGGTGCGGCGACGTCGGCATCGGGGTCGTCGATCGCCATGCTCAGCCCGCGCACGGCCGGCTCGGCCAGGAGCGTCGGCGCCAGCCCGCCCACCAGGGCGTCGCGCAGGTCGCCGCGATCGGCGTCCGCGCTCCCCCGCGCCACCCAGATGACCTTCTCCACGATGTCCCCTTCCGCGGCGTCAGCCGACGTCGGTGGCCAGGAGGTCGTCGGGCGTCTCCCGGCGGACCACCAGCCGGGCCTCGCCGTCGGCGACGAAGACCACCGCCGGGCGCAGGACCTTGTTGTAGTTCGAGCCCATCGAGTGGCCGTAGGCGCCGGTGACCGGCGTGGCGAGCAGGTCGCCCACGGCCAGGTCGGCGGGGACCCGGGCGTCGCGCACGAGCAGGTCGCCCGACTCGCAGTGCTTGCCCACCACGGTGACCCGACGGGGCCGGTCGGCCTGCGGGGCCCGGGGGAGGAAGGTCTCGTAGCCGCTGCCGTAGAGCACCGGGCGGGGGTTGTCGCTCATGCCCCCGTCGACCGACACGTAGGTGCGGATGCCGGGGAGATCCTTGATCGTGCCGACCAAGTACACGGTGATGGCCGCGGCGGCGACGATCGCCCGGCCCGGCTCGGCCGTCACCCGGGCGGTGATGCCGGCCTCGGCACAGGCCTGGCGGACGGCCGCGCCCCACTCGGCGATGCTCGGCGCCGCCTCGCCCTCGACGTAGGCGACGCCCGCGCCGCCACCGATCGACAGCTCGGGCAGGTCGAGACGGTTGAACCAGCCGGCCACCGCGGCCACGGCGTCGTGGAAGAAGTCGGCCACGAAGACCTGGCTGCCGATGTGGAAGTGGATGCCCCGGACGTCGACGGCGGGGCTCTTGCGGGTGCGCTCGAGCGCCTCGGCGGCGGCGCCGGTCGACAAGGTGAAGCCGAACTTCGAGTCGTCCTGGCCGGTGCGGATGAACTCGTGGGTGTGGGCCTCGACGCCGGGCGTGACCCGCAGCAGGACGCGGGGCACGATCCCGTCCTCGCCGTGCAGGCGCTCGAGCCGGTCGATCTCGTCGAAGGAGTCGACGACGATGCGGCCGACCCCCGCGGCCCGGGCCGCGGCCAGCTCGGCGTCGGACTTGTTGTTGCCGTGCATGACCAGCCGCTCGGGCGGGACGCCCGCCGCCAGTGCGACGTGGAGCTCGCCCGAGGTGGCCACGTCGAGGTGGAGGCCCTCCTCGTGGGCGAGGCGGGCCATGGCCCGGCAGAGGAAGGCCTTGGTGGCGTAGGCCACGCCGTCTCCGAAGGCCGCCAGCGCCTCCCGGCAGCGAGCCCGGAGCTGGGCCTCGTCGTAGACGAACAGCGGTGTGCCGAAGGTGGCCGCCAGGTCGGAGAGGCGGCAGCCGCCGACCACCAGGTCACCGTCGGTCCCGACCTCGGCGGTGTCCGGCAGCAGCCCCCAGGGGACCGGGCTCACGCCCCGGTCTCGCCGTCGTGCTCGTCGCGGTGGCCGCCGTCGAGGACCCTCTGGACGCGCTCGATGAGGTCGTCCGGGTCGAACGGCTTGGTGACGTAGTCGACGGCGCCGGCGCTGTAGCCCTCGGCCACCTCGGCGGCCAGCGCCCGCGCCGACAGGAGGATGACGGGGATCTGCTGGGTGCCGGGATCCGAGGCCAGGTCGGCGATCAGGTCGAGCCCGCTGCGCCCCGGCATCATCACATCGCTGACCACGATGTCCGGATCCTCGGCCCGAGCGATCTCGAGGGCGCTGACGGCGTCCTTGGCCCGCAGCACCGTCCAGCCCTCCAGCTCGAGGGTGAGGGTCAGCAGGTCGATGATCACCGGGTCGTCCTCGACCACCAGCACCGTCGTCGCCATCTCCGCATCCTACGGGTCGGCCCACGGCACGATCCCATGGGGTTCGCCACGACGTCCGTCGCTAGGGTGGTCGCCCCAAGCCCTCGTAGCTCAGCGGATAGAGCATCGGCCTCCGGAGCCGTGTGCGGGCGTTCGAGTCGCCCCGAGGGCGCCACGTGATCGAGGCCCTGACCAGCGCATTCGCACCGGTCAGGGCCTGATGCGTTTCCGGTGGTCGTCCGCTGGGGGCCGCACCGACGGCAGGTGGCCCCGGCGCAGGTGGAGCTGCCCGGGGCCGTGGCCGAGACCTCGAAGGAGGTCCCGACGAGGAGCGACGTTACGCGTCCACGCCCGCCAGGCGGGCAACGAGGACGGAGCTTCGGCGTCAGACGTTGGTGGCGGTCCAGTCGATGGTGAGGTTGCGGGGGTCGTTGGGGTCGAAGCTGACGCGCAGGCGGCGGCCCGGCGTCATGAGCATGAGGCCCTCGTGGGGGACGCGCTGGTAGGTCGTCACCCGCTCCGACTTGAAGCCGTCGGCCTCGACATCGAGCGTGAGCTCGAGGACCGGCTGGAACCCGTCGAGCTGGCCCGTGTTCTGCTGGCCCACGAAGGTGGCCACGCCGAGGACGCCACCCGGGATCGGCCCGTCGACCACACCGGACCGGGCCTGCTGGTCAGCGGCCCACTCGGCCTGGTCGGCTGCGGCGCGCATGTCGTTGCCGAGGTTGCCGAGGCGACCCAGCGTCGTCGTCGGTCGTCCCTGCGCGGCGTTGATCTGGTTGCTCGCGGTGCGAGCCCTTTTCATGTCGTTGAAGAAGCCCATGCCTGCACCTTGCGCCCGATCCGCCCCATCGGCATGAGTGGACTTCGCGCAAACGGGCCGCTCGGTCAGCCCACGCCGGTGTAGATCCACATGTAGGCCTCGTCGCGGAGGGGGATGCCGGTGGCGACCAGGGCGGTGCCCCAGTCGCCGGTGACGGCGGGGTTGGAGTCCTCCATGCCGTGATCGGCGACGAGGAAGAAGGCGGTGCGGTCGAAGGCGCCGGACCGCTCGACCAGGCCGAGCACCTCGCCGATGCGGGCGTCGGTGTCGCGCACGGCGGCCGCGGCGATGTCGGAGTAGGGACCACCGTGGTGCATGGCCGCGTCGGTGAGCGACGTGTTGACCCAGGTGAACTTGGGCCGGGGGTACTGCACGCCCTGGTAGCCGTCACCCCACACGCCCCGGGTGAGGTCCAGGGCCGTGTGGTCGATGCGCGACGACGTGCGGTAGCTCTTCTCGGGCCGGACGAAGCGCTCGGTGGCGAACGGCAGCTCGTCGGCCGGCGGCGGCCGGTCGGGCAGGCCGCCGTCGCGCATGATGTGGAACGTGCCGAAGTCGGCGCCCCGGTCGCACGGCTCGTTGGCGGCGAGGGTGAAGGCGTCGGGCCAGGTGCGGCGCACCGCCTCGTACAGCGTCTCCACCTCGGGCGAGAGCGAGGCCATCGACCACGCCCACGTGGCCGGCGAGTTGGTGATGACCTGCTGACCCGTCGCCCGATCCCACCAGGCGTTGTTGAGGACGCCGTGGTGTCCGGGGTGGGCGCCGGTGAGGATCGTGGTGTGGTTCGGGAGGGTGACGGTGGGGGCCGACGAGATGGCGCCGTGGCCCATGGTCGTGCCCATGGCCATGAGGCGGGCCACGTTGGGCGCCTCGCCCCGGGCAGCCATGTCGTAGAGGACGTTGGCGTTGCACCCGTCCATGAGGAAGCCCACGACGTGCTCGGGGGCCGCCTCCCGCTCGTCGATCAGGTCGGCGAGCACCTCGCCGTCCTGGCGGCGGAGGAGAGCATCCTCGCGGCGCTGCCCGTTGAGCCCGACGCCCTCGGGGTGCGGGGCTCCGCCCATGAGGGCGAGGACGGTGGGGGCGACGTCGACCAGCTTGCAGGCCTGCGGCAGCACGCCGTGGGCCTTCACGCCGGCACCGGCGAGGACGAACGGAGCCCGGGCCTGGACGACGCCCATCGACCCGTGCTCGCCCCGCTCGCCGCCGTGGTCCTCCCAGTTGTGGGCCGACGTGTGCTGGCAGATCACGTCCGGCGCCGCGGGGTGGTCGAAGACCTGCGCCACCATCTCGTAGGCGAACGGGTAGCTGGTGCGCTGCCGGTCGGGCCAGGGCGTGGCCCGCTCGTCGGCCAAGGGGCTGAAGCGGTCGACCGCCTGGTCGCCCAGCGGGTTGCGCCCCTCGACCAGCGTCTCGGTGAAGCGCCAGCCGACCCCGTCGTCCTCGCGCCGGAACCGCACCCGGCCGTCGACGGCCCGAGCCTCGTAGCCGTCGTCGTCGGCCGTGACCACCAGGTCGACGATGGGTTCCAGCACCGGGTCGATCAGGGCCTCGACGACGGTGGCGACGTGCTGCGGGTCAGGCGTGACAGCCGGTGGCGTGCGCATGGCCCCGGACCGTACCGATCCCCGGTGACCCGCGGGTGACGTCCCGGTGACCTGACCCCTCGCTTCTGGCCACCCTGGTCCACCGCAGGGGTGGACCAGGGTGGCCAGAACGGTCAGGCGGGGGCGGGGCGGAGGGAAGACGGGAGCCTGGGCAGGGACGGGGGGCGGGCCCAGAGGGAGAGGGCGATGGCGAGGGGGGTGCGGCGGATCTTGCCGGGGGTGGCCGACGCGAGGCGGCGGGCGGCGGAGGCCAGGCGGTCGGCGGCGGCGGCCGGTTCGCCCAGGCCCAGGCCAGAGCGGAGCGACGACGGGAGGACCGGGGCGGTGAGGGCGGCGAGGCCACGGCCGACCGCGGGGCCCAGGGGGCGCGGCAGGGGCGGGTGCACGATCTGGTCGGCGACGGCGACGGCGGTCTCGGTGGCCCCGAGGTCGTCGGCGACGACCGACGCCACGTAGGCCGTGAAGTCGGCCCACGTGTCGGGGATGCGGGCGAGGGGCACGCCACACGCCCGGCCGATGGCCTTCCACTCCCGGTAGAGCTGGTCCCGCTCCTCGACGGACAGACGCCGGACGTAGCGCTCGTAGCTCACGACGAGGGTGTCGACGAGCGTGGCCCAGACCCAGAGCATGTTGCCGGCGTCGAGCGCCCGGTACGCCGTCCCGTCGGGCTGGGTGCCGATGATCTCCGCGTGACGCTCGCGGAGACGGCGGGCCTGGCGGGCCGAGCCCGCGGGCGTGCCGAAGGCCAGCTTGTTCATCACGTCGAGCGTGCCGATCAGCCGGACCCACGGCCGGCGCTCGTAGTCCGAGTGGTCGGCGACGCCGGCCGACACCGCCGGGTGCGCCACCTGGAGGAGCAGGGCCCGCGGGCCCGACGGGAGCAGGAAGGCGGGCTCGGTCGACACCCGCCACATGACGCTGTCACGCCCCAGAGGCAAGGGAGGCAGGTCGGGCAGGTCAGCCGCACAGGTCACACCCGGGCCCTTCGACGTCGCCGGTCTCAACCCTCCGAGCGGGCCGCCCGGCGGGTGAGGGACCACATCTGGCTGGGGCGCTCGTAGCCGATGGCGACGTCCCACGGGATGGCGGGCGGGCCCAGCTCCTGGCGGTAGGTCTCGACCGCCACCCGGGCCAGCTCGGGGTCGGCGGCGGCCACCGCCGCCAGCTCGTGGGCCCGCGCCTCCACCGCGTCGTCGGGCACGGCCTCCCACGCCAGGCCGGCGTCGACCACGGCCTGGCCCACGAGCATCTCGCCGAAGAGGCCCAGCGCGGCCGCCGTCTCCCGCCCACCGGCCCGCCCGGCCAGGGTGAAGAACCCGCCGCCGGGGTGGAGGCCGATCCGCAGGAACCCGGCCAGCACCTTGGCGTCGTCGGCGACGACCCGCAGGTCGGTGGCCAGCATGAGGTTGGTGCCGGCGCCGACCACCGCGCCCCGGATCGCTCCCACCACGGGGACGGCCAGCTGCCCCACCCGGTGGAACGACCGGTAGATCAGCCCCATCGACGGGTACTGCGGCTCGCCCGACTGGTCGACGGCGGCGTCGAGCAGGGTGCGGTCGGCGCCGGAGCAGAAGGTGCCGTCGGCCCCCCGCACCACCGCGGCACCGATCGAAGCGTCGGCGTCGACCTCCTCGCAGGCCGCGATCAGGTCGCCGGCCAGCTGGACGTCGAGGGCGTTGCGGAGGCCGGGGTTGGCCACCGTGATGGTGGCGACGCCGTCGGCGCGGTCGAGCTCGATGGGCACGGGTTCTCCTGGGGCGGCTAGCGGGGGAGGCCGAGGACGCGCTCGGCGAGGATGTTGCGGAGGATCTCGGCCGTGCCGCCCATGATCGTGTAGGCGGGGCCGTAGGCGATGTTGCGCGACGCCCGGAAGCGCAGGCCCGGATCGGCCAGGGTGGCCGCCGGTCCCAGCACGCGGCCCACGAAGTCGGCCACCCGCTGCTCGTGCTCGGTGCAGAACGTCTTGGTCGCGGCCGAGAACCCCTTGGGCGCCTGCCCCAGCACCTCGCGCAGGACGAGCAGGCGTCCGAGCCGGTACCCGGTCTCGAGGGTGGCGACCTCCTCCCGGACCCGGAGGTCGGAGAGGTCGGCGAGCGGCAGCACGTCCTGGTAGAGCCGGCGGTTCGACACCAGCCGGTCGATGCCGCCGCGCTCGTGCTCCATCTGCCGCATGACCTGCTTGAAGCTGCCGTTGAGCTGGCCCACCAGGTTCTCGGCCGGCACCCGCACGCTGTCGAAGTAGACCTCGCAGAAGTGCCGGCTCCCGGTCATGTCGAGGATGGGCTCGACGGTGACGCCGGGCGAGCGCAGGTCGACGATCAGCTCGGACAGGCCCTTGTGGGGCGGGGCGTCGGGGTCGGTGCGGACGATCAGGTACACGAAGTCGGCGTGGGCGGCCCCGCTGGTCCACACCTTCTGCCCGTCGACCACGAACTCGTCGCCGTCGCGGACGGCACGGGTGCGGATCGAGGCCACGTCGGAGCCGGCGTCGGGCTCGCTCATGCCGATGCCCCACATGGCGTCGCCCGAGAGCATCCCGGGCAGGAAGCGCTCCTGTTGCTCGGGCGTGCCGAACTCGAGGAGCGTCGGCCCGATCTGGCGGTCGGCGAACCACGACGCCGCGATCGGCGCGCCCGCGCTGATCAGCGCCTCGTAGACCACGAACCGCTCGAGCGTCGACCGGCCGCCACCACCGTGCCCGGTCGGCCAGGTCATGCCCAGCCAACCCCGCTCGGCGAGGGCCTTGGCCACCTCGACGTCGTGGCCGACGATCCACGACTCCTCGGCGATCTCGCTCCGCGCCGCCCACTCCTCCCCCAGGTCCCGGGCCTCGGCGGCCAGCGACTCGAGCTCCGGGCTCAGTGCGAACTCCATGCCTGCGATCCTGCCAGCCGACGTAGCGCGCGACCGAAGCCGCGGCCCCGCGCGGACGTCGTCAGGACGACGAGATGGCCAGCTGCCGGAAGCGCTCGTCGGTCATGAGGGCGACCACGAGACCCTTCTCGCTGCCGTCGTCGGCGAGACGACCCGTCCAGTAGGCGAGCGAGCCGCTGTCGGGGCTGTACCCCAGGATCTGCCGGAACCGGTTCGTGACGAGGACCTGGCGGTGCGCGGTGCTCCGTCGGAGCGTGCGGGCCAGCTCCGCCGGGGATCGCCCGGCGCGGATCCGCGCCACCCAGAAGCTCCGGCCGGAGGCGTCGGCCGGGGCGCCGAGATAGGTCTCGTACAACGCGTCGACGATCTGCTCGGGAGTGGTGAAGCCCGGCGCCTGCCACCTGAGCGTGCTGGCCAGCTCGGCCTGCGCCGCCTCCCAGCTGCGCCGCCCGGCGGGCGACAGCTGGTCGGTGAGACCGAAGCCGTCGAGCGGCGCCTGGGTCAGCGGCTGGACGTGCTGGAGGAGCCGGAGGGCGAAGGCCTCCGGCGTGGCGGCCATCCAGGTCGCGTAGGCCCGCCGACCGGCCGCCGTCGACACCAGCGGCAGGGCGGCGGCGATCTCGTCGGTCATGAGGTCGCGCCCCCACACCGTCTGGGCCACGGCGCACGCGAACCGCTCCCCCGCGCTGGGCCGGCGGCACGGCGCCAGCACGGCGGCGCCCGCCGTCAGGGCCGGCGCGGCCGCCTCCGCGGTGGCCTCGGCGGTGAACGCCAGGTCGGCCAGGTGGACGCGGCCGGCGTTGGTCCGATCCGTGCGCAGCTCGACCGCACGGATGTGGGTGAGGTCGACGCCGGAGAAGGCGCTGAGCGGGATGCGCACCCCGGAGAGCACGACGTTGGCGGGATGCCCCGATGCCGCGCCCGTGAGGGCCGGCGACCACGGCTTCACGGTGGCGGTCCGACGGGTCCCCGAGGTGTCCTCCAGCACCACGGTGAGGTCGAGCGTCGACGGGCGGACCCGGTTGCGCGACTCACGCCCGGCCGCGGCCCGGAACCGCAGCCCGTCGTAGGCGGTGACGTCGACACCTGCCGGCGCGAGCGGACGGCGGACCACGACGCCGCGGCTCGTCCACCCGAGGTCGAAGGTGCCGGTGTCGTTGATGAAGGCGAGGGGGAACGAGCCCGGACACTGCACCGGGATGCGCGCACGCGACGGGCCGAACATCTCGCGGGACGTCGGGTTGCAGACGACGCCGGGCGAGCCGCCGGGAGCCGGCGCCACGACGCCGTCGCGGGTGCGGCGGGTGGTCGCGGCACTGTCCCACCGCTCGACCTCGAGGCGGTCGGGGGCCCAGTACGCCGTCGTCCAACGGGCCGGTCCCGTCGACGCCGGGAACGGCGCCGTACCGGTGACCAGGCGCTGGAAGCCCACCTCGTCGGCGAGGTAGCGGCGGATGTACCCGGCCATGAGGGCCCCGCCCGCGGTGTTCTGCTGCGTCGCGGACAACCGGCCCGGCGCACCCACCTGGCACTCGTCGCGACCGGTCCAGTCGGCGTCGTCGCCGCTGCCGGGACCGCTCGTCCAGACCGTGTTGAAGAAGTTGTGGTTCGCGCCGCGCACGTGGAACACCGAGCGGGCGGCGGGGTCGCCCGGGGCGACGTAGCGGGCGTCGTCGAAGTAGTCGGCCCCCTGGAGGTCGCTCACGTCGCCGTCGCAGTCGGGGAGGACGACGCCCAGCGGGACGCCGGTGAGGAGACGCCGGGCGAAGTCGACCGGGGCGAGGGCGAGGACGGCGCGGATCCCGTAGGGCGACCCGATGGCCTGGTTGAGGGCGGCGCCCGCCACGACCCCCTCGCCACCGCGGGAGTGGCCCATGAGGGCCACGCGACTCGTGTCGATCCGGCCGACGAAGCGGGACCCGAACGGCGACCCGGTCGCCGACGTGCCCCAGGC
>DASVEC010000471.1:0-9481 GCA_036380755.1 Iamia sp.
GGGTGGGGGGGGGGGGCATCCGACCTGAGCGGGCTCAACCCGCTCCCGTCGACCCTCGTCCTCGTGTGGTGGACCGTGCCCGTGCTGGCCCTGCTCCTGGGCGACTGGTGGCGGCTGGTCGATCCCTTCGGGGCCATCGCCGAGGGCGTCGAACGGCTGCGACCCCGGGCCGTCGCTCCCGCCGATCCCGACGACGAGGTGTTCGAGGCGGGCGACTGGTGGGTGCCGGCCGCCCTGCTCGCCAGCTTCGCCTGGATGGTGACGTGCTGGCTCGACGGCCAGCAGCCCCGGAACATGGCCCTCTGGCTGAGCGGCCTCACCGCGGTGATGGTCGTCGGCGCCGTGCTCGGCGGCCGGGCCTGGGTGCGGCGCTCGTCGCCCCTGGCCGTGCTCACCGGCGCCCTGGCCGCGGCCTCGCCGGTCGACTGGGCGTCGGGCCGGCCCCGGTTCCGCTCGCCGCTCGCCGGTCTCGCCGGCCGGGCCGGGGGCCGCCGCACCGCCGCGGTCGTGCTCGTGCTCCTGGGCACCGCCTTCTGGGAGGCCGTCAGCGGCACCCAGTGGTGGGCCGACCTGGTCGGCCGCGGCGGGACGGGCGGCACCGGGTCGGCCCTGGTGTGGTCGACCGCCGGGCTGGCCTGGTGCGTCCTCCTGGCCGGGGCGGCCTGGGTCGGCGCCGGGGCGCTGGCCGAGGCGGTGGCCACCCGGGCCGGCGCCCCCACGCTCGACGAGCCCCTCTCGGGCGACATGGTCGTGGCCCTCGCACCCCTGGCGGCGGTGGCCCTCACGGCGCACCAGCTCTCGACTCTCCTGGTCACCGCCCAGGACGTCCTCTTCTTCTATGCCGCCGACCCCCTCGCCGAGGGCTGGGACCTCACCGGCACCCGCGACTGGACCCTGAACGAGCAGGTGCTCTCGCCCGTCGTCCTGGCCTGGACCCGCTTCGGCCTGCTGGCCGTCGGTCTCGGCCTGCTGCTGGTGGGTGGGTGGGACCGCCTCGCGGCCCGCATCGGCAAGGCCGTCGTCACCGCCGGATGGGTGCTGGCCGGGTTCACCGCCGCCGCCGGGAGCCTGGCGCTGTGGCTCCTGCTCGGCGCATGAGCGTGCTCGCACACCAGGGCGGCTGGGACGAGATCCTCCTCGTCCTCACGCCGATCGCCCTCTTCGCCGGCCTCCTCTGGCTGGCCAACACCCGGGCCAACCGCGAGCTCCAGCGCCGCAAGGCCGACGCCGAGAGAGACGAGGACGAGGGCTAGTCAGTCGGCGTCGACGTCGGCGCCGATGGAGCGCAGCTTCTCGACGAAGCGGTCGTAGCCGCGGGCGACGTGGTGGGCGTCGGCGATGACGGTCTCGCCGTCGGCCCCCAGGGCGGCCATGGCGATGGCGGCGCCGGCCCGGATGTCGTGGGCCTTCACCGGCGCCCCCGAGAGACGGGGCACGCCCCGGATCAGGGCGTAGTGGTGCTCGACCCGGATGTCGGCGCCCATGCGGACCAGCTCGTCGACGTACCGGAAGCGCCCGCCGAAGATGTTCTCGGTGGCGATGGCGGGGCCGTCGGCGACGGACAGGGCGGCGACCATGAGCGGCAGGTAGTCGGTGGCGATGCCGGGGTACGGGAGGCTGTTGATGTCGACGCCCCGGATGCGCTCGGGGGCCGACGCCCACACGCCGTCGGGGTGGGACGAGGTCCGCATCCCCATGTCGCCCATCTTGTGCATGAGCATGTCCATGTGCTCCGGGCGGGCGTCCTCGAGCACCAGCTCGCCGCCGGCGACGGCCAGACCGGTGAGGAAGGTGGCGGCCTCCAGGCGGTCGGGGATGACGGTGTGGTCGACCGGGTGGAGCTCCTCGACGCCGTCGACGGTGACGGTCGAGCTGCCCGCCCCGATGATGCTGGCGCCCATCCGGTTGAGGAAGGCGGCCAGATCGGCCAGCTCGGGCTCCTTGGCCGCGTTCTCGATGACGGTGGTGCCCTCGGCCAGCACCGCGGCCATCATCACGTTCTCGGTGGCGCCCACGCTCGGGTACTCGAGGACGATCCGCGTGCCCCGCAGCTTCTCGGCCTTGCCCTCGATGTAGCCGTGCTCGAAGGTCATCTCGGCACCGAGGCGGCGGAGGCCGTCGAGGTGCATGTCGATGGGCCGCTGCCCGAAGTCGTCGCCGCCCGGCATCGACACCCGGGCCCGGCCGACCCGGGCGATCAGCGGGCCGAGCACCACGATCGACGCCCGCATGGCCTCGACCAGCTCGTAGGGCGCCTCGGGGGTGATGTCGGCCGGGCGGACGACCGTGAGGACGTCGCCGTCGAGCGTGGCCGTGCAGCCCATGGCCTCCAGCAGCTCGGCCATCAGCCGCACGTCGGTGATGTCGGGGACGTTGCGGATGGTGAAGGTGCCCTCGGCCAGCACGGTGGCGGCCATCAGCTTGAGCACCGAGTTCTTGGCCCCGGAGATGGCGACCCGGCCCGAGAGGGGCCCGCCGCCCCGGACGAGGATCCGTTCCATCACCGAGAGCATGCCAGCCCGATGGCCTCGGGCGGGCGGCGTCGGGTCATCATCGGGACGTGCCGAACCTCAGCCAGACCGTCGTGGTCGACGACGCGACGGCCGACGCGCTGCTGAGGGCACGGGCCGACATCGTCACCGAGCGACCGTGGGGGCCCGACGATCAGGCCTTCTGGCAGGGTCGCCACCCCGGTGACGACCCGGCGGCCGACGGCTGGACCTCGTTCGCCGTCGAGAAGGGCCCGATGCTCGCCTACCGCCGCGACGTCCGGGCCACGCCCGAGGGTGGGGACGGGCGCGACGGCGGCGTGCGGGTCGACGAGCGCATCCGCTACCAGCTCGCCCTGGGGTTCTGGTCGGGGTTCGTCATCTGGCCCGCCAACCGCGCCCTGCGGCAGGTCGAGGGCCGGCAGAGCGGCCGCTCGCCCGTGTGGGCGCCGCCGGACACGCTCGACGCCCGGTCGGGCACCGTCCTCGGCCTGCTGCTGACCCTGGCCCTCGTGGCCGGCTTCATGGGCACCGTCCTCACCCAGACCATCACCTACGCGGCCGACGAGTTCGGACGGGGGGCGACGGCGCAGGGCAACGTGCTCGCCGCCGTGCGGGTCGGGGTGCTGGGCAGCCTGGCCATCGTGGCCCTGTCCGACCGCAAGGGCCGGCGCCGGCTGCTCCTGTGGTCCGCGACGCTGGCCATCGCGGCGACGGTCGCGGGGGCCTTCGCCCCCACGATCGAGGTGCTGGGCGCGACCCAGACCCTGGCCCGGGGCTTCCAGACGGCCGTGACGCTGCTGCTGGCCGTGGTGGCGGCCGAGGAGATGCCGGCGGGGGCCCGGGCCTACGCCATCAGCGTGATGACCATGACCGGGGCCCTCGGCGCCGGCATCGCCGTGTGGGCCCTGCCCCTCACCGACGTGGGCGAGCGGGGGTGGCGGATCATCTTCCTCATCCCGGTCCTGGGGCTGCCCGTGCTGCGGAAGGTCGCCCAGACCCTGCCCGAGAGCCAGCGCTTCGTCCGCCCCCACCGCGAGGCGACGGTCATCCGGGGCCACGCCCGCCGGTTCTGGGTCATCGGGGCCGCCCTCTTCTGCTCCTCAGCGTTCGGCGCCCCCAGCAGCCAGCTCCTCAACGACTTCCTCAAGGACGAGCGGGGGTTCTCGGCCTCGCGCATCGCCCTGTTCACCGTGCTGACCAGCACACCCGCCGGGCTCGCCCTGGTCGCCGGGGGGCGCCTGGCCGACACCCGAGGCCGCCGGGCCGTGGTGGCCGTCGGGGTGGCCGGCGGTGCCCTCATCGCCGCCTGGGGGTTCACCGCCCGGGGCTGGCCGCTGTGGGCCGCCAACCTGGCCGCGACCAT
The DNA here is from genome assembly GCA_036380755.1 of Iamia sp. Classification (GTDB taxonomy): domain Bacteria; phylum Actinomycetota; class Acidimicrobiia; order Acidimicrobiales; family Iamiaceae; genus Iamia. The sequence continues at coordinate 3,856 of DASVEC010000471.1, forward strand.
GCTCGGCGCCCTCGCCGTCCCCGCCATGGGGGCCTACGGGCCCGAGCTGTTCCCCACCGCGGCCCGGGCCAAGGCCAACGGCATCCTCCAGGTCATGTCGGTGAGCGGGAGCGCCCTGGGGCTGGTCGTGGCCGGCCGGGCCATCGACCGCACCGGCGAGCTGGCCGACGGCATGGTCCTGCTCCTGCCGCTCGCCCTCCTCGTCGCCGTCCTGGCCCTGACCCTGTTCCCGGAGACGGCCCGCCGCCAGCTCGAGGAGATCAACCCCGAGGACGACCTGTCGGTGCCCGGCGAGGGTCAGGTCATCGTGCCCGACGCCGCCACCGCGGCGGCGGCCGACCCCAGGCCGCCGGAGCACCCCCGGTAGCATCGCCGGCCGTGCCGCCGGCCCCCACGTCCCGTTCCCGCCTGGTCGCCATCGGTGCCGGCGTCGTCGGCGTGGTGCTGCTCGTGATCACCCTGCTGGCCCTCACCCACGAGGAGCCCCGGCTCCGGCCGGCGTCGTCGGTGCCCACCACCACCTCGACGGCGCCCACCGCGACCTCGCCCTTCCAGCCGACCGAACCGGCGTCCACCGACTCGGTGCCGACGACCACCGCCTCGACCGGCCTCCAGGCCCTCCCGGCGCGGACCAGCGAGGTGGCCACGGTCCGCTCCGACGTCACCGAGGTCCCCGTCCACGAGACGGCCGACGGCGGCGCCGTGATCCAGACCGTGCCGGCCACCGGCGACTACGGCCAGCAGCAGGTGTTCCTGGTGGCGGGGCGTCAGGGCGATCGCCTGGAGGTCCTGCTCCCGGTGCGCCCCAACGGATCCCGGGGCTGGATCGACGCCTCGCTCGTCGACGTGGCCAGCCACGACTACCAGATCCAGGTCTCGCTCTCGGGCTACCGGATGATGGTGCAGCGGGGCACCGAGGTCGTGATCGACACCGCCATCGGGGTCGGCACCCAGGACACCCCGACGGTGGGCGGCGACTTCTACACGTGGGTGCTGATCGACCCGACCAACGCCGGCTACGGGTCCTACGCCTACGGGCTGTCGGGGTTCTCGACGCTCGAGGAGTTCGCCGGGGGCGATGGCCGCATGGGCATCCACGGCACCACCGACGACAGCTCGATCGGCCGCAACGTCAGCCACGGCTGCGTGCGGGTGCCCGACGACGTGGTGGTGCAGATGGTCGAGGAGATCGGCCTCCCCCTCGGCGTCCCCGTGACGGTGCTGGCCTAGAGGCTCTGGAGCCAGTCGGCGACGGTCCGGGCGATGGCGGTGTGACCCTTGGGCAAGTGTCCGCCGGTGACCCAGGCGTGGGTGACGGGCCCGGCGATGGCCCGGGTGTGGTGCTCGAGCTCGTCGGGGGACCCGAACGGATCGGTGGTGCCGCCCACGAACAGGCAGGGCACGGTGATCGCGGGGAAGTGGTCGATCCGCAGCTTCTCGGGCTTCCCCGGCGGGTGGAGCGGATAGCTCATCAGCACCAGGGCCGCGGCGGGGAGGCCCTCGGCCACCGCCATCGAGCACATCCGACCGCCCATCGACCGGCCGCCCAGGGCGATGCGGTGGGGCCTGACGTGGGCGGCGGCGACGAGGGCGGCGGCCTCCTCCCGCACCGCCTCGATGAGCGTGGGGGCCCGATCGGGAGCCTTGCGCCCCTGCTTGCGGTACGGGAAGTCCATGCGGGCCACCGGCCACCGCACCGCCTCCTCCACCGCCACCAGCGCCGGGCTCTCGCGATCGGCCCCGGCACCGGGAGCGAGGAGGAGGGCCCCGACGGGCCGGGCGCGGCCCATCAGCTGGCCAGCAGGATGCGCCGGGCCTCGGTGAGCTCGGCGATGCGCTCGGCGGCGGCGGACTCGCCCCCGCCGTGGTCCGGGTGGGCGACCCGCAGCAGCTCGCGGAAGCGGCGCTGGACGTCCTTGCGGCCCGGCGCCGGGCCGGCGAGGCCGAGGACGGTGAGGGCCCAGGCCTCGGGATCGGCGTAGCGGGCCGCGGCGGTGACCAGACCGGCGTCGTGGCCGCTCACGGCGGCGATGATGGCGTCGTCGATCGAACCCCGCCAGCGCAGGCCCCGGCGGACGACCCGCATGACCGGCCCCCGGCTCTCGAGCGGCAGCCGGCCGGCGGCGTAGACCACGGCCAGCACCTGGGGCCCGGGCGAGGTGCCCTCGGACCGGTCGAGATCGAGGTGCATGCGCTCGCCGTCGCCGGTGAGGCGGTGGATCCGCCGGGTCAGGCCGACGTGGTCGGTCTGGTAGCGGTGCCGGAGGCGCGGCTGCGGGATCGTGTGCCCGATCTCGAGCTGGTGGGTGAGCCGCTCGAGGTCGGCGTGGAGGTCGGCGTCGACCTGGCCGACGAAGGCGGCGGCGACGGCGCCGAGCAGGATCCCCCCGAACCCGGGCGCGGGCGAGACCGGCAGCGTGCACGAGCCGAGCGCGACCCGCCGGGTCGGTGCGATCGGCCGCGACTGGAAGACCTCCAGCTCGGCCAGGACCATCGGGCCACCGTACCGGCCGTCGGGGCCGGCGGTGCCCTCAGACCAGGGGCCGGAGGTGGGAGCGCAGCGCGGTCGCGGCCTCGACGATCTCGTCGTCGGTGGACTCGGCCTCGCTCAGCTTGTCCCGGAGGGCCCCGGCCAGGTCGGTGATGGCGCCCCAGCCGCCCTCGTCGAACCCGAACGGCAGGCTCATGGCCAGGGCGGACTCGGAGGCGTCGTCGAAGCGGACGGTGGCGGCCCGGTCGGACGGGTCGTGCAGCAGGCGGTCGCTGCTGACGAACAGCTCGGACAGGACCTGTTGGGCGTCGGGACCGTCGAGCTCCGCGTCGGTGGGCTGCTCGTCCTCCCACGCCGCCGTGACCTGCTCGACCAGGTCGTCGACCCGCTCCTCGTCGTCGACCCCGACGGTGACCTCCTGGTAGCCGCGCTGGTGGGGGATGCGGTTGTCGATCAGCAGCTCGAGGAACCGCTCCTCGAGGCCCGGGGGCCAGTCCTTCACCTCGTAGATGACCGGCTCGACGTCGGGCGACAGGTCGAGGGCGATGCGCTCCTCGATGTAGTCGATGAGGTCGTCGACCACGTCGGCGTCGGAGGACGCCACCACCAACGTGCCCGCCTCCCACGCCCGCCGGACCCGGGCCGCGGCCAGCTCGCCGTCGAGCAGCTGGCGCTCCCGCGCCCCCCAGTCGGAGAGCTCGAACTCCACCTGCCCGGTGTCGACCAGCTCCCCCTCCTCGTCGGACACGTCGGCCTCGTCGTCGGCCTCGGCCGAGGCCTCGTCAGGCTCGTCGGAGGCCTCTGACTCCTCGTCCGGCTCCGGCTCCGGTTCGGGCTCGGCCTCGTCCGCCTCGGCCATGAGGGCGTCGACCTCGTCGAGCTCCTCGGGCTCCTCCTCGACGTCGGTGACGTCGGCCTCCTCCGTCCGCGATCGCTTGCGCGAGAACAGTCCCATCCCGCCAGCATCACACACCGTCAGACCAGGGCGAGGATGGCCTCCCCGTACTTGTCGAGCTTGGCCGGGCCGATGCCGGGGCAGGCGGCCAGGTCGCGGAGGGTGGCGGGGGCGCGCTGGGCGATGGCCCGGACGGTGGCGTCGGAGGCGACGACGTAGGCGGGGACGCCGTCGGCCCGGCTGCGCTCGCGCCGCCAGGCCTTGAGCCGCTCCTCCCGGGCCGCCTCCTCGCCCTCCAGCGGATCGCCCTTCGGGGCCCGGCCACCGTCGCGCCGCTCCTTCGCCGTGGTCGGGGCGGCGCGGGTGCGCACGATCGGCGCCGGGGCCTCGCGGTGGGGCGCCTGGCCGGTGAGCTCGGCCAGGAACGGGGACGGCCGGCTCTCGTCGCCCAGCACGACCACCCGGGAGCGGGCCCGGGTCACGGCGACGTGGAGGACCCGCCGCTCCTCCTCCTCGTCGGCGGCCAGCCGGTGGGGCAGCAGCCCGGCGGTGACGCCGGCGACGGCCACGCACGGCCACTCCCGCCCCTTCACCCGGTGCACCGTCGACAGCGTGACCGCCGGCCCGCGGGGCGTGGTGGCGCCCAGTGCCCGGCGCAGCCAGGGCTCGAACCCGTCGAGGGCGGGGTGGAGGTCGGCCACCTGGAGCAGGGCCTCCAGGTCGTCGAGCTGGCTCGACCCCTCGCCGCCCTTCGAGCGGTCGAGGCCCTCCATGGCCTCGCCCAGCCCGATCCGGTCGCGGACGACCTCGAGCGCCTGGCGGGTGGTGCCCGTGCCGGCGGTCGCCACCACGCCCAGGTCGGCGGCCAGCTCGGTGACCTTGGCCGCCACCTTGACGTCGTCGATCCGGTCGGCGATGGCGGCCACGTCGGCGACCGACATCGGGCGCCGGAACCACTTGGTGATCCACTGGGGCAGACCCCGGCTGGGCCGGCGGTAGACCTCGGCCAGGTCGTCGGGGGCCATGGCGGCGGGATCGGCGGCGATGCGGAGGTAGGCGAGGGCGGCCCGGGCGCCGGTGCGGTCGAGCAGCTCGGTGCCGACGGTCGCCCGCACCGGCACACCGGCCTCCGACAGGGCCACGACCGGCGCCAGCAGCAGGGCGTGGACCCGCGTCAGCACGGCGATGTCGGCCGGCGACCGGCCGTCGGCGAGCCAGCCCTGCACCGCCTCGACCAGGGCGTCGGCACCGCCGGACGGGCCGTGGGCCACCAGCCGCACGGCGTCGGCGGACGGGTCGGCGTCGGGCCGGGGCCGGATCACCTTGGCCACCCGACGGTGGTTGTACGACAGCAGGGTGGCGGCGGCATCGACGATGGGCGCGGCGCAGCGGTGGTTGACCTCGAGGGCGTGCTCGCCGCCCCCGGGGAACCACGTGGCGAAGTCGATCAGGAACCGGGGATCGGCGCCGGCGTGGCCGTAGATCACCTGGTCGTCGTCGCCCACGCCGAAGACGTCGAGCGGCGGGCCGGCGACGAGGCGGACGAGCACCACGTGGGCCGGGGTGAGGTCCTGCAGCTCGTCGACGAGCAGGTGCCGGTGGCGGGCCTGGACGTCGGCGCGGAGGGCACCATCGGCCAGGAGGGCCTCGATGGCGGCGCAGACCTGCTCGTCGAAGTCGACGACGCCCCGGCGGGCCAGCTCGTCCCGGTAGGGCCCGACCACGTCGGCCAGTCCGGGCACGTCGCCCCGCTCGTCCTCGACCTCGCGGGGCGACCGCAGCCCGAGCCGCACCTCGGTGAGCGCCTCGAGGTAGGGCGCGATGGGATCGGTGTTGGCCTGGCGGCGGCGCTTGGGCAGCAGCCCGTCGAGCAGACGGCGCACCTCGCGCTCGTCGATCACCGGCGGCGCGCTCCCCCGCTGCCGGCCCAGGACGCCGTAGGCCAGCCCGTTGAGCGTCTGGACGCGAGCACCCAGCCCCTCGGTGCGCTCGACCATCTCGTCGCGGGCCTTGACGTTGTAGGCCACCGCCAGGATCGACCCCGGCTCCCAGCCCCGGTCGGCGATCAGGTGCCGCAGCCGCTCGGTGAGGACCCTGGTCTTGCCCGAGCCGGCGGGGGCGACGATGCGGGCCGGCCCCCGCTCGTGGGCCACCGCCGCCATCTGGTCGGCCGCGAGGTCGGCGGTGGGGGCGACCGGCGGGGGCGCGACGGCCAGCCGACCGGCCTCGACCGACTCGCG
>DASVEC010000472.1:0-15587 GCA_036380755.1 Iamia sp.
ATGGCCCGTCACGTCGACGATGCGTCGATGTCGGGCGTGATGCGGCCCGCCCTGGAGGCCGCCGGGATGCAGACGGTCTGGTGGGCGCAGGTCGTCCCGGCCGACAGCGAGCGCGCCGTCGCCGCCATCGTCTCGTTCCACCGCGAGCGGCGGGGCCCGTCGCCCCACGCCCTGCGGGCCGCCGAGATCGGCTGCACCCTGGTCGCCATCGCCCTCGAGCGCCACGCCGCGGTCGCCGAGCTGGCCCACCGTGAGCTCCACGACGGCCTGACCGGGCTGCCCAACCGGACCCTCCTGCTCGACCGCCTCCAGACCGCGCTCGACCGGGCCCAGCGCACGCAGGCCGAGGTCGGCGTCGTCTACGTCGACCTCGACCGGTTCAAGCTGGTGAACGACACCTACGGCCTCGCCGCCGGCGACGGCATCCTGGCCGCGGTGGCCGATCGGCTGCGCCGGGCGACCCGGCCCGACGACACCATCGCCCGGGTCGGGGCCGACGAGTTCGTCGTGGTGTGCGCCCGACCCGGTCAGGCCTCCACCGTCGTCGCCCTGGCCGACCGGCTCCGGGACGCGCTGGCCGTCCCCTTCTCGCCCGACCGGGGCGAGCTCGTCGTCACCGCCAGCCTGGGCCTGGCCCTGAGCGCCCCGGGGATCGACGCCGCCACCCTCCTCCGCCAGGCCGACGCGGCGATGCTCCGGGCCAAGCAGCGCGGCCGCGACCGGGTCGAGATGTACGACCCGGCCATGCAGGCGAGCGCCCGCGACCGGCTGAGCCTGGCCGCCGACCTGCGCCGGGCCATCGACCGTCGCCAGCTCCGTCTCGTCTACCAGCCCATCGTCGACCTGGCGTCGGGGCGGGTCGTCGGGGCCGAGGCGCTGTGCCGCTGGCACCACCCCGTCCGGGGATCGGTGCCACCCGAGGAGTTCATCCCCGTCGCCGAGGAGTCCGGGGCGATCCGCTCCATCGGGATGTGGGTGCTCGACACCGCGCTCGACGACCTCTCCCCGCTCATCCGGCCCGGCGACGGGAGCGCACCCGACGGGCAGTTCGAGGTCGCCGTCAACCTCTCGCCCCGCCAGCTCGACGAGCCCGGCCTGGTCGGCAAGGTCAGCGACCTCCTCGACACGCACGGCTGGGAGCCCGAGGACCTCTGCTTGGAGCTCACCGAGACCGCGCTCACCGACGACCTCGACCTGGCGTCGCGGGCGCTCCTCGCCCTCCGGGCCACCGGCGTCCGCATCGCGGTCGACGACTTCGGGACGGGCTACTCGTCGCTGACCCACCTCCAGCGCCTGCCCATCGACGTCATCAAGATCGACCGGTCCTTCGTGAGCGGCCTGGGCGAGGAGGGTCGGGGCGACCGGGCCACCATCGTCAGCGCCGTCGTCGGCATCGCCACGGCCATGGGGCTCGAGTCGGTGGCCGAGGGCATCGAGACCGACGCCCAGCTGGCCGCGCTCCGCGACCTCGCCTGCTCGCGGGGACAGGGCTACCTGTTCGCCGAGCCGGTCCCGCTGGAGATCCTGCTCCGCCTGGTCCGCGACCAGGTCACCTTCCCGTAGGCAGGTCGAGCAGGAGGGCTTGGAGCAGCAGCTCCTCGGTGGGGTTGCGGACCAGGGCGTCGATCGCCAGCCAGATGCGGTCGAGGGCGGCGGCGGCATCGTCGACGGCGATGCCGGCCGGTGCGCTGGCATCGCCGACCACCGCGGCCCGGTAGGCGTGGGCCAGCTCGGCCAGCCCCATGCGCAGCTCGTCGGTGCGGAGCCGGCGGAGCTGGCGCTTGTGGCGCTCGTCGAGCACCCGGGCCCCCGATCCCCGCTGGCCGTAGCGCTCGATCCGCTCGTTGAGCGCCGCCACCTCCTGCTCCTGCTGGGCTTGGAGGGGACCGGCGGCATCGTCGATGTCGGCCCGCCGCTCGGTCACGATCTCGGCCACGGTGGCACCGGTGCCGTCGAGCCGGGCCGGGATGGCGGACCAGGCGGCGAGGCGCAGGGCGACCCGCTCGTCGGAGGCCAGCAGGCGGGCCCGGTCGAGGTCGCCGTGGGCCGCCTCGGCGACCTGGGCGGCGGCGTCCGGGCTCAGGCCCTCGGCGGCCAGGACCTCGGCCACGGCCGCGGCGGTGAGGGCGGGGAAGTCGACGTGGACGCAGCGCGAGGCGATGGTGACGAGCTCGTCGGGCAGGTCGTCGGCCAGGACGACGAAGATCGTCCCGCCCGGCGGCTCCTCGATCGTCTTGAGCAGCTTGCCGGCGGTGGCGTCGGCGACGAGGTGGAACTCGTCGAGCACGAGGACCTTGCGGTCGCCCTCGATGGGCTTGAGCGAGGCCTGGCGCACGATCTCGCTCGCCTGCTCGACCCGGATGCTGGCGCCCTCACGGCGGATCACCGAGATGTCGGGGTGCTGGTCGTGGGCGGCCAGGTCGCGGTGGCGCGCCGCCTCGGCCGGGTCGGTGGTGGACGCGGCCAGCAGCTCGCCCCCGAACACCCGGGCGGCGGCCTCCTTGCCGCTCCCCGGCGGGCCGAGGAAGAGGTAGGCGTGGACCGGGTCGGCCACCGCCGCCCGCAGCTGGGCGATCGCCCGCTCCTGCCCCGGCACCCCGCTCCAGGGGTCGATGGTGGTCACCTCGCTCACCCGCCCACCCTGCCAGACGCCGGCCACCCACCGAACTTTGAGCGCCTCACATCGCTATTCGATGTCAGGCGCTCAAAGTTCGAGTCGTTCGGCCACCGCGGCGGCGACGCGGGTGTGGACCTCGGCGACGGTGCCGCCGCCGTCGAGGACGACCCACCGATCGGGGTCGGCGGCGGCCTGGGCGGCGTAGCTCCGGGCAACGGCGGCGTGGAGGTCGGCCCCGGCCTTCTCGAGCCGGTCGCGGCCGGCGCCCCCGATGCGGGTGCGGGCCTCGACGTCGGTGACGGTGAGCAGGACGACCAGGTCGGGCAGCAGGTCCTCGGTGGCCCACAGCGAGAGGCCCCGGACCGTCTCGGCGCCAAGCCCCCGGCCGTCGCCCTGGTAGGCGACCGACGAGGGCAGGTACCGGTCGGTCACGACGTGGCGCCCGGCCGCCAGGGCGGGACGGACGACGGCGGCCACGTGCTGGGCCCGGTCGGCCGCCATCAGCAGGGCCTCGGCCCGGTCGACCAGCCCGTTGTCCTCGGCGGCGAGGACGATGCCCCGGATCTCGGCCCCGATGGGCGTGCCCCCCGGCTCGCGGGTCAGCACGGCACCGAGACGCTCGGCCAGCAACCGGGCCTGGGTCGACTTGCCGCAGCCCTCGCCCCCCTCGAAGGCGATGAACCGGCCGACGGCTCCGCCGGTCACGGCCGCTAGCCGGCCGACTTCTTGGCGGCGGCCTTCTTGGTGGCGGCCTTCTTCTTGGCCGGCGCCTTCTTCTTGGCCGCCTTCTTCTTGGTGGCCTTCTTCTTCTTGCTCGGACCCGCCTCGCGACGGATCTGCAGCAGCTCGGCGGCCCGCTCGATGGTGATGTTCTCGACCGTGTCGCCCTTGCGGAGGCTGGCGTTGGTCTCGCCGTCGGTGACGTAGGGGCCGAAGCGGCCGTCCTTGACCACGACCGGCTGGCCCGACACCGGGTCGTTGGCCTCGAGCTCGCGCAGCGGCGCGGCGGGCGCCGCCTGGCCCCGGCGTTGCTTGGGCTGGGCGAAGATGCGCAGGGCGGCGTCGAGGTCGACGGTGAACATCTGCTCCTCGGTCTCCAGCGACCGGCTGTCGGTGCCCTTCTTGATGTAGGGGCCGTAGCGGCCGTTCTGGGCCGTGATCTCCTCGCCGCTCTCGGGGTCGACGCCGATGGTGCGGGGCAGCGACAGCAGCTTGAGGGCATCGTCGAGCGTGATGGTGTCGAGGGTCATCGTCTGGAGCAACGACGACGTCTTGGGCTTGGTCTTGGCCCCGTCGACGATCTCGCCCAGCTGGACGTACGGCCCGTAGCGCCCCGGCTTGGCGAAGACCTCCAGGCCGCTCTCGGGGTCGGTGCCGAGGGCGACGTCGCCCTTGGGCGCCGACAGCAGCTCGAGGGCCTTGGCCACGTCCATCTCGTCGGGGGCGATGTCGTCGGGCACCGACGCGGTGTCCTCGCCCCGCTTCACGTAGGGCCCGTAGCGCCCCGGCTTGACGACGATGGGCTCGCCGTCCTCGTCGACACCGATCGGGATGGTGTTGATGGCGGCGGCGTCGATCTTCGACAGCCCCTCCTCGACCAGCCGCTCGAGGCCCATCCGGCCGTCGGGCCCGTCGGGTCCCTCGGGACCGTCGGTGCCGTCGCCGAACCAGAACTGGTGGAGCCACGGCTCCCGCTCGAGCGAGGCGGCCGCGATCTGGTCGAGCTCGTCCTCCATCCGGGCGGTGTACGTGTAGTCGACCAGGTCGCTGAAGTGCTCCTCCAGCAGGCGGACCACGGCGAAGGCGGTCCACGACGGCACCAGGGCGGTGCCCTTCTTCCACACGTACTCGCGGTCCTGGATGACCTGCATGATCGAGGCGTAGGTCGAGGGCCGGCCGATGCCGAGCTCCTCCATCCGCTTGACCAGCGAGGCCTCGGTGTAGCGGGCGGGGGGCGAGGTGGTGTGGCCCAGCGCCTCGACCTCGGCCGCGGTGAGGGTCTGGCCCTCGGTGAGCGCCGGGAGCAGGCTCTCGCGATCGTCGAGCTGGGCGTCGGGGTCGTCGGCCCCCTCGACGTAGGCCCGCATGTAGCCCGGGAAGGTGATGGTGCGGCCCGACGCGCTCCACTCGGTCGGTGTCGGCTCGGCGCGACCGGCCTCGGCCGCCGGCGCGGCGAAGCGGACCGACAGGGTGCGGCCCCGGGCATCGGCCATCTGACAGGCGATGGTGCGCTTCCAGATCAGGTCGTAGAGGGCCAGCGAGTCGCCCCGCAGCTCGCCCCGCAGCGAGTCGGGCGTGCGGAAGCTCTCGCCCGCCGGGCGGATGGCCTCGTGGGCCTCCTGGGCGTTCTTCACCTTGCGGCTGTAGGTCCGGGGTGCGTCGGGCAGGTAGTCGCGGCCGTACATCTGCGCGATCTGGCTGCGCGCGGCGGTGATGGCCGTCTCCGACAGGTTGGTGCTGTCGGTCCGCATGTAGGTGATGTAGCCACCCTGGTAGAGCTCCTGGGCGACCCGCATCACCCCGGCCGCCGTCATCCGCAGCTTGCGCCCGCCCTCCTGCTGGAGGGTCGAGGTCATGAACGGCGGCTTGGGCCGCGACGTGAAGGGCTTCTCCTCCACGCTGGTGACGGTGAAGGTGGCGCCGTCGAGACCGGCGCGCAGCGACTCGGCCCGGGCCTGGTCGAGGACCACGACGCTCTGCTTGGCCTGGCCGTCGGAGTCGAAGTCACGGCCCTGGGCGACGCGAGAGCCCTCGACGGCGATCAGGCCGGACGTGAAGGCGGGGTCGGTGGCGAAGGACGCGCTCAGGTCCCAGTAGTCGGCCGAGACGAACGCCATGCGCTCGCGCTCGCGCTCGACGACCAGCCGCACGGCGGGGCTCTGGACCCGCCCCGCCGACAGGCCCTGGTTGACCTTGCGCCACAGGACGCTCGACACCGGGTAGCCGAAGAGGCGGTCGACGATGCGCCGCGACTCCTGGGCGTTGACCAGCCCCATGTCGATGTCGCGCCACTCGTCCACCGCCCGCTCGATGGCCGGGCGGGTGATCTCGTGGAACACCATCCGCTTCACCGGCACCCGGGGCTTGAGCTCCTCGAGCAGGTGCCACGAGATGGCCTCGCCCTCGCGATCCTCGTCGGTCGCGAGGTAGAGCTCGTCGACGTCCTTCAGCAGCGACTTGAGCCGTCTAATGACGTCCTTCTTGTTGGCGTTGACCTCGTAGGTCGGGGCGAAGCCGTGCTCGACGTCGACCCCCAGACCCTTCTGCGGGAGGTCGCGGATGTGGCCGACGGAAGACTCGACGACGAAGTCGTCACCGAGGATCCCCTCGATGGTGCGCGCCTTGGCGGGCGACTCGACGATCACGAGCGATCTGGCCATACGGCGGGAAGGGTACGGGCGCGCGACGCCTTCGTGTCAAGCACAGTCCGTGGTGGCGCCCCGGCTGTCGGCTAGGAATCGACCATGCCGGCCCCCCGTCCGCACCCCGATGAGATCGTGGTCGAGGTGCCCGCGTCGGTCCGCCGACGGCGCGAGCTGCGGATGCTGGTGCTCTTCGTCCTGGCCGCCCTGCCGGTCGCCGCCGTGGTCTGGCTGATCCTCACACCTGGCATCGCCCTGCTCTACGTGGTGGCCCAGACGCTGTTCCTGTGGTTCGGCCTCCGGCGGCGCCACCGGCCCGTCCTGCGCCTCTCGCCCGACGGTCTGTCGTACGAGCCGGGCCGCTTCCACATCCGCTGTGCGTGGGCCGACGTCGACGCCCTGGGCGAGGTCGACCTCCCCGACGGGCGGGTCGAGGCCCTGGTCCTGGCCGAGGGTCACCTCCACTGGGCCGTCGACCCGGCCATGAAGCGCCAGGTCCAGGCCCGGGGGTGGGACCGCATCATCCCCATCGGGACCTTCGAGCCCGAGTGGGAGTGGGGCCAGATCGGCAAGGCCTTCCGCCAGTGGGCGCCCTGGGTCTTCGAGCTCCCCGAGCCGGACCTCTAGGTCCCGAACTTTGAGCGCCTGGCATCGAATAGCGATGTCAGGCGCTCAAAGTTCGGGTCGTGTCACTCGTCGGGGCGGGGCTTGCGGCGGGCGGCCTTCTTCTCGGAGGTCTCGCGCTTCGAGCGGAGGCGGCGCTCCTTGGCCCCCCGGCTCGGTCTCGTCTTCACCCGGCGGCGGGGCGGGATCAGGGCCTGGCGCAGGGTCTCGGCGAGGCGCTGACGGGCGATCTCGCGGTTGCGGGCCTGGCTGCGCTCGTCGTCGGCCACGACCCGCAGCTCGGGGCCCAGCCGGCCGGCCACCCGGCGCTTCTGCTCGGCCCGCAGCACCGAGCTGTGCTCGACCGAAAAGCGCAGCTCGACCCGCGTGCTGGCCTTGTTGGCGTGCTGGCCACCGGGGCCGCCCGACGGGGTGAACGTCTCGACCAGCTCCCAGCCGGGGATCACCAGGCCGTCGGCCACCGGGAGGTCGTCGGCCATGGCGGGTCAGGTCGTGACGGCCTCGGCATCGAGCACCACCCGCACCCGCGTCCCGTCCGGGCCCGAGGTGATCTCGGCCTCGTCGGACAGGGCCCGGATCAGGGGGATGCCGAGGCCCCGCTCGATGCGGAGGCGGGAGGGATCGGTGACCGCGGGCAGGGCGTCGAGGTCGTCGGGGTCGAAGCCGCCGCCCTCGTCGGCGATGATCACCTCGACCCGCGACGAGCTGAGGTGGCACTCGATGGCGATGGTCGAGTCGAGCTCGGCCGGGTCGATCCCCTGGTCCTGGGCCCGCACCCGCAGGGCCTCGATGGCGTTGGTGCACGCCTCCGAGACGATCACCCGGAGATCGTCGACCCGCTCGTCGTCCAGCAGCGGATCGATGCGCGCCGTGCCGGCGATGACCATCCGCACGAGCGCCAGGTACTCGGGCTGCGCCGGGACGCGCAGGTGGACGACATCGTCCTTCATCAGGAGGAGACGGTGGCCTCGTCGACGCTGCGGTGGATCGCGAACACCTTGGTGAGACCGGTGATCTCGAACACCTTCAAGATGCGCGGACCGGTGCACACCAGCGCCAGATCCCCCTCGTTCGTACGGACCCGCTTCAGCGCCCCCACCAGCACGCCCAGGCCGGTGGAGTCGATGAAGTCGACCTTCTCGAGGTCGACGACGATCCGGGTCCGGCCCTCGCCGACGAGACCGACGAGCCTCTCCCGCAAGCGGGGAGCCGTGGCCACGTCGACCTCGCCCGAGACCGCCAGGACGGCCCAGCCGTCCCGCTCGGTGAGCTCCAACCCCAGTTCGATCACGTCATCCTCCTCAGATGCCGTTCGGCCACCGCTGGCCTCCCCGCACGGTACACCGCGGCAGGGTCCCTCCCTGCTGACGGTGCCGCCACTCCCCGTGAGCGGATGGCACCAGTGGAGTTACGGGGATGTCGTTAGCATGGCGCACAGGCGGACACCCGTTCGCCCCGACCGCCGCCGGGTCACCCATGACGCTCCTGACCGACGCCCCACCCGACCGCCTCCTCGAGGTGCTCGAGCGGCGCGCCGACGGGCTCGTCCACGTCGAGCGGATCCCGGCCCGGCCGGCCCGCTTCGCCGACCTGGTCCCGCCCCTCCCCGAGCGGCTGACGCCCCACATCCCCCACAGCCGGCTGTGGGTGCACCAGGCCGAGGCCATCGCCCACGCCCGGGCCGGCACCCACGTCGCCGTGGCCACGGGCACGGCATCGGGCAAGTCCCTCTGCTTCCAGCTGCCGATCGCCGAGGCCGTCACCACCCCCGATGCTCACCACGCCACTCGCAGGCTCGCCGGCGCCGCGGGAGGGACCGCCCTGCTGATCGGGCCGACCAAGGCGCTGGCCCAGGACCAGCTCCGGGCCCTGGGCGCCCTGGGCATCGGCGACCTGGTGGCTGCCACCTACGACGGCGACGCCAGCCCCGAGGCCCGCACCTGGGCCCGGGCCAACGCCAACGTGATCCTCACCAACCCCGAGATGCTCCACTGCGGGCTGCTCCCGCACCACGAGCGCTGGGCCACCTTCCTCCATCGGTTGCGCTACGTCGTGGTCGACGAGCTGCACACCTTCCGCGGCGTGTTCGGCAGTCACGTGGCCCACGTCCTGCGCCGCCTCCGCCGGCTGTGCGCCCGCTACGGCTCCGATCCGACCTTCGTGTTCGCCTCGGCCACCATCGGCGATCCGGCCGGGCTGGCCTCGGCCCTCATCGGGGCACCCGTCGCCGAGGTCACCGACGACGGCTCGCCCCGCGGCGAGCGGCTCGTCGCCTTGTGGAACCCACCGCTGATCGATGCCGGATCCGGCGCCCGGGTGTCGGCTCACAAGGTCACCGCCGCCCTGGTCGCCGATCTGGTGGCGGCCGACCACCGCACCATCGCCTTCTGCCGCAGCCGCCGGGGCACCGAGGTGGTCGCGGCCGACGCCCAACGCCGCCTGGGCGACGCCTGGGCCGGGGCCGTGCGGCCCTACCGCGGTGGCTACCTGGCGGCCGAGCGACGGGAGATCGAGGCCGAGCTGTTCGGCGGCAGCCTCCGCGGCGTGGTGGCCACCTCCGCCCTCGAGCTCGGCGTCGACGTGGGCGGTCTCGACGCCTGCGTCCTCGACGGCTTCCCCGGCACCATCGCCTCGTTGTGGCAGCAGGCCGGGCGGGCCGGTCGCTCCCAGCAGCGGTCGCTCGCCGTCCTGGTGGCGGGGGACGACGCCCTCGACCAGTACCTCATGAGCCACCCGAACGAGGTGTTCAGCCGGGCTCCCGAGCCGGCGGTCGTCAACCCCGACAACCCCTTCGTGCTCGACGCCCACCTGGCCTGTGCCGCCTACGAGACCCCGCTCGCCCCCGAGGACGAGCAGTGGTGGGGCGAGGCCCTCGACGACGGGGTCCGCCGGCTGGTCGTCGCCGACCGGCTCAAGATCCGCAGCGCCACCCGGCTGTCCCGCATCGGCGGCGCCGGCCCCCGGGCGGTGTGGTCGGCGCGGGGCTTCCCGTCGCACGGCGTCGGCCTGCGCAGCGGGGGCGGCCGCGAGGTCCGCATCGTCCGGGCCGACGGCACCCTCGTGGGCACGGTCGACGAGGGCCGCGCCCCCGAGGTCGTCCACCCCGGCGCCGTCTACCTCCACCAGGGGGTGGCCTGGCGGGTCCAGGAGCTCGACCTCGACGACGGGTGTGCCGTCGTCACCCGCACCGACGGGTCCGAGGCCACCCAGGCCCGGTCGCAGGTCCACATCTCCGTGCTCGGCACCGAGCGCACCCGCGCCGTCGGGCGGGCCGACCTGTCGCTCGGCACGGTGGAGGTCACCTCCCAGGTCACCGGCTACCAGCGCCGCGACGTGGCCAGCGGCGAGGTCCTCGGCGTCGTCGAGGTCGACCTGCCGCCGTCGCGCCTGGTCACCCGGGCCTTCTGGTACGCCATCCCCACCGGGCTGCTGCGCCGGGCGGGCCTGGCCCCGGCCACGTGGCCGGGCACCCTGCACGCCGCCGAGCACACCGCCATCGGCATGCTCCCCCTGTTCACGATCTGCGACCGGTGGGACGTGGGAGGCGTGTCGACCCCGTGGTGCACCGACCTGGCCAGCCCGGCGGTGTTCATCTACGACGGCTACCCCGGCGGCGCCGGCATCGCCGAGCTCGGCTACGACGCCGCCCACCGCCACCTCGCCGCGACCCTCGAGACCCTGCGCCGCTGCCCCTGCGCCACCGGCTGCCCGTCGTGCGTGCAGTCACCCAAGTGCGGCAACCTCAACGAGCCGCTCGACAAGGCCGGTGCCATCGCCCTGCTCGAGGCCCTCCGCCTCCCCGTCGCCGACGAGACGTCGGGCGCGTCGGCACCGGAGGTCTCCGCCCGGCCGGGATCGTCGGCCCAGCCGCGCTCGGCCTGATCGCCCGCTCGTCGGTCGTCGCGCCGGGGTCACCCTCACGGCGGGACGCCCGGCCCGCCCCCCGCTCGGGCCGGGCGCCGCGTCGCACCCGCGGCACCCGTTCCCTGGGGGTTCGACGTCAGAGCAGCGTCACCTGCCCACCGTCCGTGGGCTTGGATCGCCGCAGGTACCACGTGATGTGGGCGGCGATGGTGAACAGGAGCAGGGCGAGGGCGAACGGCGCCACCAGACCCGGCGATCGCTTCTCGCTGGTGCGCACCAGGCCGGCCGACGGCGAGGTGCCGGCCGCGATCTGGTCGCGGTCGGTCTCCGACGAGGCGACGGCCACCCGGTCCTCGGGGATGAAGGCGTCGTCGGGGGCGCCGTAGGGCAGCTCCTCGGTGAAGCCCTCCGGCGGCGGGGCGGTCGATCCCGTCCCCGGAGTCGGCGTGCTCCCGCTCGTCGAGGGTGGCGACGTCCCCGCCGGCGGAGTGGTGCCGTTGGGCCCCGGGTCCGGGTCGGTCCCCGGTGGATCGGTGTCGGGCGGCGGGGGCGGCTCCTCGTCCGGTGGGTCGACCTCGGGGTCGACGATCACTCCCGGGGACTCCTCCGAGGCCATCTGGTCGACGTCGGGACCGCCGGGGCCCCAGCGCACCGCCTTCAGCGCGAGCATCGTCCCGTCCTGCCGGCCCCGCACGTCGAGCTCGAGGATCTCGGGCCCGACCGCGGTCGCGACCCCGTCGACCAGGACGATCCAGCCGTCGGCGTCGACGTCTTCGGAGGCGGGCCAGCTCACCCTCAGGGCCCCGCCGGTGAGGGACTCGGTGCCGGGCGGCAGGGCCGGTGGCGCGGGCGCCTCGCCCACCCCGATGGCCAGGGTCGCGGGCGGCGAAGCCTCTCTTCCCTCCCGGGCCACGGCCTGGATCTCGTACGGTCCGTTGCAGTCGACATCGAGCACGACCCCGTAGCGCCCGTTGCTCACCGGCGAGGTGCCGCTGCGAGCCGTCCCGCACTCCGCCGGCAGACTTGGTCCGGGGACGGCGGTGACAGTCACCTCGTCGACGGGGAGGCCGGCGACGAAGGACGCGTCACCGGTGATCACCAAGTGCTTTGTGTCGACGACGCCGTCCTCGCCCATCGGGTCGATCGTCACCCTCCAGACCAGCTCCGCCTGAGCGCCCACCGCCATCGGGGTCGCCGTCGCCGCGCCCATGGTCACCGCACAGGCGGTGATCCACAGCAGCGGGTGACGGGTCATGCTTCACCTCGGATGTCGGGCGGGGTCCGGCCGCCACGGTCCTCGAGCAACGGGTCCCCCATCAGATCAGCTTGGAGGACGAGTCGCTCGCGGGCCGACCCCTTGGGGTGGCAGGTTGTGAGCGTGAGTTGAGGAGTGTCGGTTGGGGCCGCGACGCGGACGTCGTCGGGGGTCACGACGAAAGCAGCCTCCCGTACCTTATAGGTGCACGTGCCCACAGGTGTCTCCAGCGTGATCTCGGCGCCGGGCGGGATCTCGTCGAGCCGGTTGAAGGGCTTGCCGAACGTGGTGCGGTGCCCGGCGATGGCCACGTTCCCCGAGCCACACGGCAACGTCGTCTCCGGGTAGTGGCCGGCACCGGCCCGCAGCGCGGCCTGGGTCGTCCCCTCGACCACCACCACCTCGACGCCGATCGACGGCGCCTTCAGCCGGGTCAGGCTGTCGCCCGAGCCGACCCGCCCGGCGACGAAGTCCTCGGCCGCCTCGGGGCTCTCGATCTTCTCCTCCAGCTGGCGATCGAGCTTCACCTGGAGGCGGGTCTGGTACTGGTCGGTCCAGAAGGGCCACGTCATGCTCACCCCGGCCGCGATCACCAGGACCACGGTGAGCGCCCCCAGCGACCGCCGGAGCAGCCGCGACCGGGCCAGCCGGTCCTTCCAGGGGAGCGATGGCGCACCGGACGCCCCCGTCGTCGCTTCGATCGCGGGCCGGGGCGGGCCGAGGCAGAGCGCCACCAGGGTGCTGGCGCAGAGACCGGCAGCGATGACGATGAGGAGCGAGGTACCGCTCAGCGAGGTTGTCACCGTCGACGCCGATCAGGGTGGGGGGATCGGGGTGTCGATCGGGATCGGGTCAGGCCGAGCCGGGGCGACGGGTCCGGCGCAGGGCCAGCACCGTGACCGACGCGCCCACCGCCAGCAGCACGCCGATCGGCACCCAGCGGCCGTCGCCGCCCGTGCGGGGCAGGGCCTGGCGGGCCGGCGGAGTCGAGGCCGGGGACACGGTCGGGGGGTCGGCCGGCACGGCCGCGGGGACCGGCTCGTCGGCGGGCCGCTCGACGGCGGCGGCCGCATCGGCGGCGGCCAGGACGACGCCACCGCCGGGCAGGCCGGTCGCCAGGTCGAGACGGAAGTTGGCGGCGCTGGAGCGAGCGGTGGTCTCGCCGATCTCGTCCTCGCCGTCGGCGACCGTGATCGACGACGTCAGCGGGTCGGGCAGGGGCAGCTCGACGGTCTGGCCGGGCGGGACGGGGATGGGCGTGGCCGGCAGGCCCAGCGCCTCGACCAGGGCGGCGCCGGGGGTGATGGTCACCGGGGCCGTGACGTGCTCGGCGGTGAGCTCGCCTCCCTCGTAGGTCGCGGTGGCGACCGATCGCCCGATCGAGATGGTGGCGGCGATGCCGGCGAGGATCTGAATGGTCGCGCCGTCGGCGCTGCTGGTGGCCGAGGCCGCCGTGCCCGACGCCGTCGACGTGGCCTCGGTGGGACCGCTGGAGATCGTGAGGATGGGGATGGTCCCGTCGAGAGCCAGGTCGAGCAGGAGCTTCAGCTGGTCGAGGTCCTCCGCCGGCACCGGGGCCGAGCCGAGGAGCTCGAGGATCGGGTCGACGATCTGGTCGGTGATCTCGCCCAGGTCGATCGGCGAGGAACCCATGTCGACGGTGGCCTCGAAGCCGTCGGCCTGGGCGCTGCCACTGCCGGCGCCCTCGGACGCGGTGGCGAGCGACGTGCTGCACGCGGCGGAGACGGTGACCGGGAGGGGCACGTCCGGGGGGACGGCGACGTCGCTGCACACCGGGGCGTCGCTGCCACCCGTGGGCGTCGCCGAGTCGGCCGTCGCGCTGGACTGGCCGAAGCCGGTGGTGGCCAGGAGGGCCCCGGTGCCGTTGGCCGCCGCGCTGGGGGCCGAGCTGGCCGCGGTGTCGGCCTCGCTCACGATGAGCTCGTTGCCGAACAGGCTGATCCGCAGGGCCGTGGCCTGGGCCTCGGCCCGCGGGACGACGACCGCATCCTCCTGGGCGCCGCCCGGTGAGGCCACGAGGGAGAAGGCGGACGCCACCGCGAGGGCGGCGAGGACACGGGGGATCGCTCGCATGGCGGTCGTGGTTCACCGCATGGGACCGAAGTCCTCCTGACGACCCGTCAGATTCTCGCCCGAACGGGTGTCATCTCTCCACCCGCATGGATGCCCGGCCGAGCACCTCCACGTCGGGCACGAGCACCCCGATCAGCGGCACGTCGGTCCGGCTGGGACAGGACACGCGGACGACCAAGGTGGCCCCGGCCTCGGCCGGCCGGGACACCGCCGCGGTGCAGTCCTCGCCCCCGGCCGCGGCCACCGCCGCCGGGGCGGCGCCCGCCCGGCCGTCGACGGCCACCACGCGCGCCGCCTCCCGGGCCAGGTGGACGGTGCGGACGTGGTCGGCGACCACCAGCCCGGCCTGGACGATCGCCAGCAGGGCCAGCAGCACCGCCGGGAGGGCCAGGGCCAGCTCGACCGTGGCCTGCCCGGACTCGGCGGGTGAGGTCGCCCCTCGTCGGGGTGGGCGCCGCCACGGGATCACATCCGGCTCTGGAGCTCGTCGAACACGGCGTCGAAGAGGTCGCCGATGCGGCCGGACCCGGTGGCCCAGGTGATCAGGGCGATGGCGATGACGGCGGCGCCGAGCAGGATGAGGGCGTACTCGACGGTGGCCTGGCCCGCCTCGCGAGCGGGGTGGTGGAGCCGGGTCGCGAGACGGTCGCGAGCGAGTCGCAGGCTGGTGAGCAGGGGCAGGACGTGGATGAGGAACACGGGGACCTCCAAGGGTCGACCGACGGCAGGGCGCGCCGGCCGGGACGGGTGGCGGTGGCACGAGCCACGAGGCGGCGGCCGGAGGCCGCGCGGGATGCGCTCAGGCGCGGAGGTCGGAGATGGCCGCCACCACCGGGGGGACGATGGCCAGCAGCACGAAGGCGGGCAGCGAGCAGAGGACGAGGGGGAAGAGGAGACGGACGGGCACCTGCCGGGCGCGGGCCTCGACCGCCCGCCGCCGATCGGCGCGTAGGTCGCCCGCCAGCCGGGTCAGCGGGTCGACCACGGGGGCGCCGTCGCGGTGGGCGGCCACCAGGAGGGCGACCAGCGGACGGCTGGCCGGGCCCCGCTCGGCGACCTGCTCCAGGGCCTCGGGCAGCGGCGCCCCGTGGACGACCCGGTCGTGGGCTCGGGCCAGCGCCGAGCCGAGCGGTTCGGGCGTGCGGGGTGCGGCCAGGGCGAGGGCCGGGGCCACGGCGAGCCCGCTCCCCAGACCGAGCGCCAGGAGGTCGACGGCGTCGGGGAGGGCGTCGGCCCAGGCCCGGCGTTCGGCCTCGACGGCCCGCCGCCGGGCGAGGCGCGGACCGACGGCACCGCCCGCCACCGGCAGCGGGGCCAGCACCGGGGCGACCACGAGGAGCACGAGCGTCAGGACGGCCGCGGCTCCGATCCAGACGTCGGCCGCCGGCTCGGCCGGGCCCGGTGGCCGATCGGTGAGACGTCCCGCCCACCGCCGCAGGCGAGCACCGAGGGCGGCCAGGGGCCCACCGGCCGGGCCCGGGCCGCCACCCGGCCGCGACCCGATCGGGACCCGACGCCGGGGCCGGGCCACGACCAACCCGCCCGCCACCAGGACGGCCCACGCCAGCGCCAGGGCCGCGGCCAGCACGTCGCCGCTCACGACCGGTCTCCCGACGAGCCCGGGCGCCCGACCATCCGGCGCCGCGTCACGATCGGGCTCCGGACACCACACGCTGCATCCAGAGGGCGCCGGCGCCGTCGAGCAGCACGGCCAGCGCGATGCAGCCCAGCCCCCACGGGGTGCCGAGGAGGGCCTCGGCGACCTTCCGGT
>DASVEC010000473.1:0-3643 GCA_036380755.1 Iamia sp.
GCTCGCCGGAGGAGTACAAGGAGAGCCTGCTCGTCCTGCGCAAGGGCGAGACCCTCGACCAACGGCTGCTCCTGCGCCGGTTCGTCGACATGCAGTACGACCGCAACGACATGAACCTGACCCGCGGCAACTTCCGGGTCCGGGGCGACACCATCGAGATCCACCCCGCCTACGACGAGACGGCCCTGCGCATCGAGCTCTTCGGCGACGAGATCGAGGCCATGGCGACCTTCGACCCGGTGACGGGCGAGAAGATCCGGGTCCACGACGACTTCGTCCTGCTGCCGGCGACCCACTACGTCGCCGGCGAGGAGCGGCTCCAGAAGGCGATCGTGCGCATCGAGCACGAGCTGCAGGAGCGGCTGAAGTTCTTCGAGACCGAGGGCAAGCTGCTCGAGGCCCAGCGTCTCCGCATGCGCACCCAGTACGACCTCGAGATGATGGCCGAGGTCGGGTTCTGCAACGGGATCGAGAACTACTCGGCGCCCATCGAGGGCCGCGGGCCGGGCGAGACGCCCAACACCCTCCTCGACTACTTCCCCCGCGACTTCCTGATGGTGATCGACGAGAGCCACCAGACGGTCCCGCAGCTCCACGGCCAGCACGAGGGCGACCGCAGCCGCAAGGAGCAGCTGATCGAGCACGGCTTCCGGCTCCCGTCGGCGGCCGACAACCGGCCCCTGCGCTTCGACGAGTTCATCGACAAGGTCGGCCAGGTCGTGTTCCTGTCGGCCACGCCCGGGCCCTTCGAGCTGGAGAAGAGCACTCGGGTGGTCGAGCAGGTCGTCCGGCCCACCGGGCTGATCGACCCCGAGATCGTGGTCAAGCCGACCAAGGGCCAGATCGACGACCTGATGGTGCAGATCAACGACCGGGTGGCCCGCGGCGACCGCGTCCTGGTCACGACGCTCACCAAGAAGATGTCGGAGGACCTCACCGACTACCTGCTCGAGCTGGGCGTCCGGGTCCGCTACCTCCACAGCGAGGTCGACACCATCCAGCGCATCGAGATCCTGCGCGACCTCCGGCTGGGCGAGTTCGACGTGCTCGTGGGCATCAACCTCCTGCGGGAGGGCCTCGACCTGCCCGAGGTGTCGCTGGTGGCCATCCTCGACGCCGACAAGGAGGGCTTCCTGCGCAGCGAGACGTCGCTGATCCAGACCATCGGCCGCGCCGCCCGCAACGTCGACGGCCAGGTGATCATGTACGCCGACAAGGTCACCCCGTCGATGCAGAAGGCCATCAGCGAGACCCACCGCCGCCGCGGCCTCCAGCAGGCCTACAACATCGAGCACGGCATCGATCCGAAGACGATCCGCAAGGCCGTCACCGACATCCTCGCCCTCATCCGCCCGGCCGAGGACACGGCGCCCACGCCGGGCGGCGGCAACCGGCGGGAGCGGGCCGCCGACAAGGCCCGCCGCGAGGAGCTGGCCGGCCTGCCCGGCGAGGACCTGGCCCGGCTCATCCACACGCTCGAGGAGGAGATGCACGAGGCCTCGTCCGATCTCCGCTTCGAGTACGCCGCCCGTCTCCGCGACGAGATCAAGGAGCTCAAGCGCGAGCTCCGCCAGGTGGGCTGACCAGCCCCGGCGGCCCTCAGCACCGGGTCGTCGCTGCCGATCGAGGAGGGTGCACACCGTGGTCGACGAGCGCGCTCCCGCCACCGGTGTGGAGGCCGAGGCGGGAGCGGTCGACGACGGCCCCGCGGAGGGCGAGGAGCAGGCCGTCCGGCCGACCCTCCCGCGCGGGTGGCGGGCCCTGGTCCTGGCCGGGCTGGCCGTCCTGTTCCTGGTCATGGGGGTGGCCCAGGCCCGCAGCGACTCGCTCACCATCGACGAGAGCCCCGACATCGCCGCCGGCGTCAGCGAGTGGGTGCACCGCGACGCCCGGATCAACCCCGAGCACGGCCTCCTGCCCCATCTGAGCGTGGGCCTGCTGCCGGTGCTGTTCGCCGACCCCGTCGTGCCCGAGGGCGAGTCGTGGCGGTCGGGGGACTGGTTCGCCTACACCGACGACTTCGTCAGCGCCAACGACGAGGCCGGACGTCTCGACGACGTCGTGTTCTGGGCGCGGGTGCCGGCCCTGGTGGTCGGGCTCCTGGCCGCCCTCGTGATCCACGCCCTGGCCACCCGGCTGGGCGGGCCCGATGCCGGCCTGCTGGCGACGGGGGCGTGGCTGACCACCCCGGTGGTGATCGGCATGCACCACCTCGCCTCGATCGACCCCGCCACCGCCCTCGCCGTGCTGCTGGTCGTCCTCACCTCGGTGCGGCTCGTCGAAGCCCCGTCGGACCGCCGCGCCGCCGTGGCCGGTCTCGCCCTCGGGGCCCTGCTCCTGACCCGCCACTCGGGCGCCGCCCTGGTCCTCGTGCCCGTCGCCACCGCGGTGGTGACGGCGGTGGCCCGGCGTGACCGGATCCGCCGGGTGGCGGTGGTGCTGGTCGTGGCCACCGCCCTCGTCTGGGGGCTGTTCCGGGCCGTCGACCCGAGCGGGCCCGAGGGCGTGGTGCGGGAGCAGCAGCAGGCTCTCGTCGACGAGGCGGCCGAGCAGTCGGCGGTCGCCCGTCTCACGGCCGCCGCCCCCCTGCCGCTCGAGTGGCGGGCCGGCTTCGGCTGGCTCACGGTCAGCTCCGGGCCCAAGGTGTCCAGCGCCCTGGGCCAGCGGTGGGAGGGGAGTCGCTGGTGGTACTACCCCGTGAGCCTGGCCCTGGCGTCCCCGCCGCTCACCCTCGTCCTCCTGGGCCTCGCCCCGCTGGCGTGGGCCCGGGTCCGCCGGGCGCCGCCGCCCCGCCGTCGGGCGCTGGCGGTGATCGCCGGCGCCGCCGCCCTGGTGTTCGTGCCCCTCCTGGCCCAGCCCCTGCAGGTGGGCCCGCGGTTGATGCTGCCGGTGCTCGCCCTCGGCCTCGTGCTGGGGGCCGTCGCCGCCGGCGGGGTGGTGGCGTGGCGGCCGGCGCGCCGGCGGGTCGTCCTCGCCGCCGGAGCGGTGCTGGCGGTGGCCCAGCTGGCGCTGGTGGTCGGCTCGTCGCCCAGCTCGTTCGGCTGGACGTCGCCCGGCCTGCGCCCCGAGCATCGCTGGGCCGGCACGCAGGCCACCGACATCGGCCAGGACCGCGATCGGCTGGCGGCGTGGGCCGCCGCCCGGGGCGACGATCCGGTGGCGGCCTCCGTCCTCCTGCCCCTGGGCCAGGGCCTGCCGCCGGGTGTGCGCGACCTCGAGGACGTCCCGGCCGACGAGCTCACCGGCTGGGTCGCCGTCAGCGTCTCGGCCCTCGTGACCTTCGGCCCCGACCTCTCCTGGCTGCGGGCCCACTGCAACGTCGACACGGTCGGCCGGAGCATCCTCGTCTACCGGTTCGACACCCCGCCCGACCGCCGGCCCGGCCCCGGCCTCCCGGTGGAGGCCTGCTCGGGTTCCGAGGTCAGCTCCCGCCCCTGAGGGTCAGGCGACGCCGATCCACATGAGGACGGTGAGCGCGGTCAGCGGGATGGCGACCTTGGCCGCCCGGGTCGAGGCCGCGGGGACGGCGGGGAGCACGGCGGCCCCCAGCACCAGGACGTCGGTGGGGTAGCGGAGGAAGACCACGGCCCGATCCCAGGTCGTGAGCGAGACGAGGAGCAGCACGGCCAGGCCGATGGCGAGC
>DASVEC010000474.1:0-2015 GCA_036380755.1 Iamia sp.
CGAGGTCCGCCAGGCGGTGGCCGACGTCTTCACCGGGCCCCACGCCCGGCCCGTGCTCGCCCACGACGGCAAGTCCCTCCTGCGCTGGCTGGCCCGCACCGACCCGGCCCAGCACCCGGCGTCCGAGGTGGCCCGGCTGGCACTCGACACCGCCCTGGCCGCCTACCTGATCGACCCGGCCGAGGGCCGCTACGACCTGGCGCCCCTGCTGGCCAAGCACGCCCACGCCGAGCTGGCCACCGACGGCGACGCCGCCCCGGAAGGCCAGCTCGACTTCATCTCGCCGGACGACGACCTGATGGCCCGGGCCGCCCGCACCGCCTGCCGCACCGCCCTCGGCGTCGCCCACCTGGCCGAGCCGCTGTTCTCGTCGCTCGACGCCCAGGGCCTGCGGACGCTGCACGACGAGATCGAGGCGCCGATCGTCGCCGTGCTGGCGGCCATGGAGCTGGTCGGCGTCGGTGTCGACCGTGAGCTGCTGGCCGAGATCAGCCAGAAGATGCACGACGAGGTCCAGACCCTCCAGCAGCAGATCTGGGACATCGCCGGGTTCGAGTTCAACGTCAACTCCACGCCGCAGCTGCGCACGCTCCTGTTCGAGACGCTGGGCCTCACGCCGGGGAAGAAGACCAAGACCGGCTACACCACCGATGCCCAGCAGCTGGAGAAGATGCGGGGCCAGCACGAGGTGGTCGACGCCCTGCTGGCCTACCGCGAGGTCGAGAAGCTGCGGTCGACCTACGGCACCGGACTGCTGGCCGAGGTCGCCCCCGACGGGCGCATCCACGCCACCTTCAACCAGACCGTGGCCCGCACCGGCCGGCTCTCGTCCGACGCCCCCAACCTCCACAACATCCCCGTGCGCTCGGAGCAGGGGCGGGTCTTCCGCACCGTCTTCGTCCCGGCGCCGGGGTGCGAGCTGCTGGTGGCCGACTACAACCAGATCGAGCTGCGCTGCATCGCCCACCTGGCCGAGGACCCGGGGCTGATCCAGGCCTTCACCGACGAGGCCGACATCCACACCCGCACCGCGGCCCGCGTGTTCGCCGTGCCCGAGGACGAGGTCACCCCGGCCCAGCGGGCCAAGTCGAAGATGGTCAGCTACGGCCTGGCCTACGGCATGGAGGCCTACGGCCTCTCGCAGCGGCTCAACATCTCGGTCGAGGAGGCCCGCGGGATCCTGGAGGCCTACTTCGTGGCCTTCCCGTCGGTGAAGGACTACATGGACCGCACCGTCGCCGAGGCGCGCGACCGGGGCTACACCGAGACCCTGTTCGGCCGGCGCCGGCCCATCCCCGAGCTGCAGTCCCGGAACCGGGGCATCCGCATGGCGGGGGAGCGCCAGGCGATGAACGCCGGGATCCAGGGTCTCGCCGCCGACATCTTCAAGGTCGCCCTGGTGCGCCTGGACGAGGCCCTCGCCGCCCGCGAGGCCGAGAGCCGGGTGATCCTCCAGGTCCACGACGAGGTGATCCTCGACGTCGAGCCCAGCGAGCACGACGACATCGCCGAGCTCACGCTCGAGGTCATGAGGGGAGCGGCCGACCTGCGGGTCCCGCTCGAGGTCAACCTGGCCTTCGGTTCGACCTGGGCCGACGCCAAGTAGGAGGGAAGCACATGCCGGCACGCAAGCGTCGCAAGCCCGGAGGGGTCGAGGAGCAGGCCCCCGCGCCCCCCGACCTGTCGACCCGCGGCGGTCGGAAGGTCGCCCAGAAGAGCGCGGCCGAGATCTTCGCCGAGCGTCAGCAGGCGGCCAAGGACGAGCAGCGCGAGGCCGCCCGCGTCCGCCGCGAGGCCCAGGAGCGGGAGAACCGCCGTCGCGAGCTGAACCGGACCAAGGACGCGGCCGCGGCCCGGCTCAAGGAGGTCCGGCGCCGGGGCGCGTCCGGGGAGGCCCGCACCGAGGCCGAGGCCGCCTACCGGGCCGCCCTCGACGCCGTCATCCGCGACGAGCAGGGGCTCCCCCCGCTGTCGGAGGAGGAGCAGGCGGCCGCCACCGCCGCCCCCCGCGAGCT
>DASVEC010000475.1:0-19817 GCA_036380755.1 Iamia sp.
CACCTCGAATCGAGCACGGCGGTGCGCCTCGCCACCTCCTTGCGCTTCGCGCTCGGCTCCGCGCCCCTCGACGCCTACGAGGTCGAGCTCGGCAAGGTCGGCACGCCGGGCGTCGTGGTCGAGGACCTCACCGATGCGCTCACGCGTGGCATCGAGGAGCTCACCAGGCCGATCGACGCCATCAAGCACCAGGCCAAGACGGTCACGGTCGGCATCTCCCGCAGCGACGAGGGCCTGCTCCAGCTCCCGCTGGTGGCGGCCACGCTCGAGGCCGGCGCTCCCCGCGACCGGGTCAGCTACAAGGCCCTGCGCACCCTGGCCGGGCTCGACCCCGCCGTGGTCGAGGTCATCGGCCACACCCGCTACGCGGTCGAGGGCCCCGTCGAGACCCACGAGGCGACGGTGCGGGTGATCGACCGGGGTGGCATCTCCCGGGACCTGCCGCTGCGCACGGTCCGCAACCCCGTCCTGCGGGGCACGAAGCACCGGGTCGCCATGGAGCGCGAGGTCACCGTGGCAGTCGGCCGCAGCGACGGGCGAACCGTCGTGATCGTGCCCGAGGTCCGGGGCAACGAGTGCACCGGGCTCACGCTGCTCCACTGCCGCTTCGCCGAGCGCCTGCCCGCGGCCCGGGCCCGCTCGGTGCTCGAGCAGTACCGCACTCGCCTGTCGGCCCTCACCGACGCCGTCACCGAGACCGAGCCCACGTTCCGCGACGACCTGCTGGGTGAGATCCCCATGATCGAGCTGCTGACCTCGCCGGTCTACGTCCTGGCGGAGCGCTGGCGCGCCAATCCGTGATCGGGCTGGGGACGGACGTCGTCGACCTGGAGCGGTTCCGGGCCGCGCTCGACCGCACGCCGAACCTGCTCGACCGGCTGTTCACCGCGGGCGAGCGCGACCTGGCCGCATCGCGGCGCGACCCCGTCCCGGCCCTGGCCGCCCGGTTCGCGGCCAAGGAGGCGGTCATGAAGGTCCTCGGCGTGGGGCTGGGGGCCATCGACTGGTACGACGTCGAGGTGGTGCGGGAGGAGTCGGGGCGACCGCGGCTGGAGATCACCGGACGGGCGGCGGCGCTGGCCGAGAAGGCCGGCGTGACCGGCTGGCACCTCTCGCTCTCCCACTCCGACCTGGTGGCCATCGCGGTCGCCGCCGCCGACTGAGAGGCCCAGCGGAGTGGACACCATCGTGGACATGTCGTTGACATCGGAGCTGGGCCTCTCAGCGACGGCACGGGTGGTCTGGCCGGCGACGAAGGAGTCGGCCAGATGCCATCAGAACCCGCCTTGTGACGGCACCGGGCCAGGCCGCACGACCAGCCGGCGCGGGTTCTGATGGCGACCGTCACCGCTCCGGTCGAAGCCCCCCCGGCACCGACCACGAGCGAGGGCCACGGTCGCTGGGGCTTCGCCCACGTCCCCGCCCTCGACGGCCTCCGCGGCGCGGCGGTGGCGGCCGTGCTGCTGTACCACGCCGGTCAGCTGGAGGGGGGCTACCTCGGCGTCGATCTCTTCTTCGTCCTGTCCGGGTTCCTGATCACGTCGCTCCTGCTGGCCGAGCACCGCAGCACCGGCGCCATCGGCCTGGGCGCCTTCTGGGTCCGCCGGGCCCGGCGGCTGCTCCCCGCCGCCCTGGTGCTGCTGGTGGGCGTGTCGGTCTACGGCTGGCTGCTGGCCCGACCGGTCGACCTGGGCCAGATCCGCAGCGACGGTCTGGCCACCCTCTTCTACGCGGCCAACTGGCACACGATCTGGCAGGGGTCGAGCTACTGGGATCTGTCGCTGGCCCCGTCACCGCTCCAGCACACGTGGAGCCTGGCGATCGAGGAGCAGTTCTACCTGGTGTGGCCGCTGGCGGTGGCCTTCGTGGCCCGCCGCTCCGCCGACCTGCGCCGGTCCGTGGGCCGCATCGCGGTGGTGCTCGCCGCGGTCTCCGCCGCCCTCTTCGTCGGCCTCCACGCCGTGGGCGCGTCCGACACCCGGATCTACGAGGGCACCGACACCCGTGCCGTGGCCCTCCTGCTCGGGGTGGCGCTGGCCGCCCACCGGGAGCGGATCGTGGCCTGGCTGGCTCCCCGCGCCCTCGAGGTCGTGGGGCTCGGCGCCGCCGTGGTGCTGGGCGCCTTCTGGCTCGGGCTCGACGGGCAGTCGCGGTGGGTCTACTGGGGGGCCCTGCCGCTGGCCAGCGCCCTGGGCGTCACCGTCATCGCCGCCGCCAGTGCGTCCGGGTCACCGGTGCTGGGGCGGGTGTTCGCCGTCGCCCCGCTGCGGTGGCTCGGTCTCATCAGCTACGGCCTCTACCTCTGGCACTGGCCCGTCTTCGTCGCCCTCGACCAGCGCAACGGCACCTACCCCTACCTCGACGACTACCGCCTGGACGGCGCCGGGCTCCTGGTCGCCAAGCTCGGCCTGTCGCTCCTCGCGGCCGTCGCGTCGTACTGGCTCGTCGAGCGGCCGATCCGCCGCGGCGCGCTCAAGGGCTGGGTGGGGCTGGGCTCGGCCGTCGGTGCGGTCGCCGTCGTCGCCGTGATCATCGTGACGGCCACCGCCGGCGCCGTCGACGCCCCCGACGAGTCGGCCGAGGTCGGCCAGACGAACCAGGTCGTGCCCGGGGCACCGTACGTGATGATCGCCGGCGACTCGGTCGGGCTGTCCCTCGCCGGCCAGCTGGTGAAGGACCCGGCCCGGTACGGCATCAACCCGGTCAACGCCACCGTGCCCGCCTGCTCGCAGGTGGCGCAGGGGCATCGGGCCAAGAACTTCGTGGGCGAGGTCTGGTCGCCCATCGCCTGCGTGCCCAACCCGGTCACCGAGGCCGATCCCGAGGTCCAGGCCGTCCTGCTCTACGTCGGGGCCCGGCCCAACGACTTCATCGAGGTCGACGGTCAGGACGTGCGGGCGTGCGATCCGCCCTTCGACCAGGCCTACGTCGAGGCCCACACCGAGATGCTGCGGCTCCTCACCCACGACGGCGCCGTCCCCAGCGCCATCGCCCAGATCCCCCGCAGCGGCGAGTTCGCCCTGCCGGCCGAGGGCGCCGACGAGCGCATCGCCTGCGTCAACCGGGCGATCGAGCAGGTCGCGGCGGCGGTCCCCAACGCCCACGTCATCGACACGGGCGCCTTCGTGTGTCCGAGCGCGACCGGGTGCGTCGAGGAGCTCGCCGGCGTCCCGATGCGGTCGGACGGCGTCCACTACGACGACAACGAGGCCGGGGCCCTGGTCACCGAGCACATCGTCGACCAGCTCCTCGCGCTCACCGGCCTCGGCGGGTAGCGAACTCGGTGGGATGGACGCCCGGTTCTGGGCGCTTACTCCACCGAGTTCGCCAAGGTCCGGAGGATCTCGGTCCAGCGGGGGAGGGCGAGGGCGTGGCCGGCGTCGGCGACGACGACGTGGTCGCCCTCCAGGAGGTCGGCCCACCAGCGGCCGAAGGCGGGCGGCGAGACCTCGTCGAGGGTGCCGGACCAGATCGTCGCCGGGGCAGCGCGGGCGGCGGCCAGGTCGACGTCGGGGACGGCGGCCTGGGTGGCCACCTCCTGGTGGAGCCCGGCGGGCCCGAGGGCGACGGCCTCGACGGTGGCGGCGACGAGGTGGGTGCGGCCACCGGGGACGGCGGCGAGCTCGCGGGGGCGGGCCGGATCGGCCTCCACCGCCATCTGCTCGGCGACGGTCTCGGGCGTGGCCGGATCGGGGAGCAGGTAGGGCGCGACCTCGACGGCGACGTCGTCGGGATCCATCTCCGCCGCCATCTCGGCGAAGAGCCGCCGCCCCGGCCCGGCTGCCTCGGCCACCCCGGCATCGGCGTAGGCGGTGACGGGGACGAGCGGGGCGACGAGCCCGACGGCGGTGACCCGGTCGGGGTGGCGGGCGGCGAGGGCGGCGGCGAACGGGGCCCCGGCCGACCAGGCCAGCACCGCGGCCCGGTCCACACCCCGGGCGGTGAGCACGGCGACCAGGTCGTCGGCCACCGAGCCGAGGGTCCGGCCGGGGTGGGTGGTGCTGCGGCCGACCCCCGGCCGGTCGACGGCCAGCAGCCGCACCCCGGTCGCGGCGGTCACGGCGTCGTCGGGATGGCGGGACAGGCGCGAGTCGGGCGTCCCGTGGAGGTACAGCACGGGCACGCCGTCGGGATCGCCGACGTCGTCGACGGCGACGCCCCTCCCGTCGGCGAGCGGCACGAGCAGGGGCGACGCAGGCACCGGCCGAGCGTAGAGCCGCAATCGAACCGCGACGGACGACACGCGACGGTGCCCGCTCACCCCCATCCACGAGCAAGGGAGCGATCGATGAGCAGAACGACCGACACCGGCGCCGGCATCTCGTCAGAGGACGGTCGGCAGGGTCGCTACCCTCCTCCCGTGACCTCTGCTCCGACGACCGTGCGCATCGGCCTGCTGGGCTGCGGGAACGTGGGTGGGGCGCTGGTGTCGCTGGTCGACACCCGGCGCGACGCCGTGGCCGAGGGCAGCGGCGTGCGTCTCGAGATCAACCGCATCGCCGTGCGCAGCCTCACCCGTGACCGGGGCCTCGACCTGGCGCCGGACGTGCTCACCCGCGACGCCATGGCCGTCGCCACCGACCCCGACGTCGACGTGGTGGTCGAGCTCATCGGTGGCATCGAGCCCGCCCGCGAGCTGATCCTCGCCGCCCTCGCCGAGGGCAAGCCCGTCGTCACCGGCAACAAGGAGCTGGTGGCCAACCACGGCGCCGAGCTGGCCGACGCGGCCGAGGCCGCCGGCGTCGACCTGCTGTTCGAGGCCTCCGTGGCCGGCGGCATCCCCATCGTCCGGCCGTTGCGGGAGTCGCTCGCCGGCGAGGACATCAGCCGGGTGATGGGCATCGTCAACGGCACGACCAACTTCATCCTCACTCGGATGACCGAGGACGGCACCGGCTACGCCGAGGCCCTGGCCGAGGCCCAGAGCCTGGGCTACGCCGAGCGCGACCCCACCGCCGACGTCGAGGGCTACGACGCCGGCGCCAAGGCCGCGATCATCGCCTCGCTGGCCTTCGGCACCCGGGTGGTGGCCGGCGACGTCTACCACGAGGGCATCTCGGGCGTGAGCGCCCACGACATCGCCTCGGCGTCGCGGCTCGACCACGTCATCAAGCTGCTGGCCGTGTGCGAGAAGCTCGAGGGCCCCGCCGGGCCCGAGATCGCCGTGCGGGTCCACCCCGCCATGGTCCCGCGCCAGCACCCGCTGGCCGGCGTGCGCGACAGCTTCAACGCCGTCTTCGTCGAGGGCGCCGCCGTGGGCGACCTCATGTTCTACGGACGGGGTGCCGGCGGCGATCCCACCGCCTCGGCGGTGCTCGGCGACCTCGTCGACGCGGCCGTCAACCGCACCAAGGGCAGCGCCGCCACCGTCGGCTTCGGCGCCCGCGCCCGCATCCGCCCCATCGACGAGCAGCGCAGCCCCTTCTACCTCAGCCTCGACGTCGCCGACCGCCCCGGCGTGCTGCGCTCCATCGCCGAGGTGTTCGAGAAGCACGACGTGTCGATCCGCTCGCTGGAGCAGGAGGGCATCGGGGCCGGCGCCCGCATCGTCCTCATCACGCACGTCGCCCGCGAGGCCGACCTGCGGTCCACGGTCCGCGACCTGAAGGACCTCCCCACTGTGCTCGCGGTCGGCAGCGTCATCCGCGTCGTGAGCGCCGAGGACTGAGGATGCAGTGCGCTACCTGAGCACGCGGGGGTCGTGTCCCCCGGTCGGGTTCGACGGCGCCCTCATCGGCGGCCTCGCCCCCGACGGCGGGCTGTACGTCCCCGAGGAGTGGCCGGCGATCGACGTGCACCCGTCGGTCGAGCGCTACACCGACGTCGCCGTCGACGTGCTGGCGCCCTACGTCAGCCCCGGCATCCCCCGCGACGAGCTGCGGACCCTGGTCGAGGAGGCCTACGCCACCTTCTCCCACCCCGACGTGTGCCCCGTCCGGCCGCTCGACGACGCCGGCCTCCACCTGCTCGAGCTGTTCCACGGCCCGACCCTCGCCTTCAAGGACGTGGCCCTCCAGCTGCTGGGCCGGCTCATGGACCGCGAGCTGGAGCGGCGGGACGAGCGGGCCACGGTGCTGGTGGCCACCTCGGGCGACACCGGGTCGGCCGCCATCGAGGCCTGCCGGGGGCGGCACCGCATCGACATCGTCGTGCTCCATCCCGCCGGCCGGGTCAGCGACGTCCAGCGCCGGCAGATGACCACGGTCGACGAGCCCAACGTGCGCAACGTCGCCGTCGACGGCGACTTCGACGACTGCCAGGACCTGGTCAAGGCCGCCTTCGGCGACTCCGCCCTGCGGGACGAGCTCCGGCTGTCGGCCATGAACTCGATCAACTGGGCCCGGGTGATGGCCCAGGTCGTCTACTACGTCACCTCCGCCGCCGCGGTGGGGGCGGAGGGGCCGGTCTCGTTCTCGGTGCCCACGGGGAACTTCGGCAACGTGCTGGCCGGGTGGGTGGCCAAGCAGGGCGGTCTCGACGTCGAGCGCTTCATCGTCGGCTCCAACCGCAACGACATCCTCACCCGGTGGATCGACAGCGGGGTGATGGAGGTCGAGGGCGTGGCGCCCAGCCTCAGCCCCTCGATGGACATCCAGGTGTCGAGCAACGTCGAGCGCTACCTGTGGGAGCTCTACGGCCGCAACGGCTCGGTGGTGGCCGAGGCCATGGCGACGTTCCGGGCCGACGGGCGCTTCGACATCGGCGAGTCACGCCTGGAGCGCGTGCGGTCGACATTCTCGGGCGTCCGGGTCGACGACGACGCCACGCTCGCCGAGATCCGCCGGGTGTACGAGGCCGACGGCGTCCTGGTCGACCCGCACACCGCGGTGGGCATCGCCGCCGCCCGGGCCGTCCCCTCCGACCCCGACGTGCCCCGGATCGTCCTGGCCACGGCCCACCCGGCCAAGTTCCCCGACGCCGTCGAGGCCGCCACCGGCGTCCACCCGGCCCTGCCCGACCACCTGGCCGACCTCCTCGACCGCCCCGAGCACGTCACGCCGCTGGCCAACGACCCCCACGTCCTCGCCGACTACCTCAGCTCCGAGCTCCTCTAGGCGCCGCTGGCTCAGCGGGGGCGGAACCGATCGATGTCGGCGGCGATGGCGGCGGTCGTGTCGTCGTCGACCTCCGCCTGCTGCGCGAAGTCGGGCCACTCGGCCACGACCTCGATGACGTTGCGCACGATGCGCTGGTGGGCGGGCACGTCGTTGCGGTCGCCGACGACGCGCAGGTCGTCGAGCGTGATGTCCTCGAACTTCCCGTTGACGGCCATCAGGTGGCGGCTCGTCCACCGGCTCGTCGGGCTGTAGGCGTGGGTCACGTCGTAGGCCGGTGCCAGCTCCCATCCGCGACCCTCGCGTCGGAGGAAGCCGACGTTCTTGGTGTGGTCGTCGCGGTTGACGGCGACGACGTTGAACACCATCCGACGGTACGCCTCGGCGATGGCGTCGTCGTCGAGGCCCAGCTGTCGGACGGCCTGGAGGTACTGGTCGTAGCTGTGGGTCCTCAGCATGTTGAAGTCCAGGTGGGCGAGAGCACACAGCGAGATCACGTGGTGCCGGCCTCCGTCGGATCGGCGGTCGAAGCGGCGGGTCATGAAGTGGCGTCGCGGCCCCTCGGCCAGCAGCCGGCACTCCTCCATCGTGATGCCGGACGCCCTCGCCATCAGGTGATAGGCGAACTCGATCCGTCCGTAGGGGGCGCTGGCCCCGAGACCGTCGCCGTGGCCGTCCATCCCCGTGTCACCCACACCGTCGAGCTTCATCAGCCACTGCTCGAAGCCGGCGGCCGGCTCGGCGTAGGCCGATCGCACCTGGCTCGTGGTCGGGTTGAAGGCGAGGACCGCCTTGGCGCGCGCCCCACCGGCGCTGGTGCCGACCTGGATGAGCTGCTGGAGAGCCTCCTGCGTGGTCTCCTCGGTGGAGAGCTCGCCCTTCACGGTGAGACGGGCGGCCACGACGAGATCGGCGAGCTGGATGGCGGTTGGACCGAGGCCGGTGTCCTCCCGAGCCGGGGGACGGAAGGTGAGCGCACCCATCGCCCGGTCGGCGGCGTAGGCGAGGCGGTCGAGGGGCGTGATGCCGTCGGCGGGCACCCCCTGCTCCGCCATCCAGCGGTCGACGAGGGCGTTGCCGAACGTGTCGGGCAGGGCGTCGGCCAGGAGTGGCGGGAGGCGGAAGAAGGTCTCCGGCTGGAGCCCGGGGAACTCGTACGGCTCTTCTCGCAGGGGCATGTGGAGAGGTGCCAGCTCGACCCCGCTGTCCCGCCAATCCTTGGTGTAGGCGAAGGCGTACCAGCCACTGGCGGGGTTGAGGGCGACGGCCCCGACCCGGTGACCCCACACCAGCACCTCGACCACCTCGACGGGCTCGTAGGTCATCCCCGGCGCTCCTCGGACCGTCGGGCTCGGCTGACCCGCTGCCGCTCGCTCGGCCGCGGTGGGCGTTCCTGCGCGGCGAGCAGGTCGAGGGGGTTGAAGGCACGAGATGGAGGCCGGACCGTGTCGATCCAGGATTGCTGGCCGAGGGCCCGCATGACCTTGACGAAGGTGGTGATCGTCGAACCCCGACCCTTCTCGAGCGACTTCACCGCCCCGAGGGACACGTTCGCCCGGTCGGCCAGCTCGCTCTGCGACAGATCCTGCGCGAGGCGCGTGGCGCGGATGTTCCGGCCCAGGCGCTCCTCCATCTGGTCCACCGACATCCACCGATCGTCGTTCATGGTCAGAAATCTAGCCGAAGGGGAGCCAGGTGGCCACCGTGATCCGTCGGTGTGGTCATAAATCAGATCTTTGATCGCCAAAATGGGGCTAAAGATCAGAAAAGTGATCTTCATGGTCTGCAGTCGATTCGACAAAGGGCAGAGGCGTGAACATCGTCGGGTGGGTACGGTCCACGGCCATGGACCTCCGGATCTTCACCGAGCCCCAGCAGGGGGCGAGCTACGACGACCTGCTGGCCGTGGCCCGCCTGGCCGAGGAGCTGGGCTTCGACGCCTTCTTCCGCTCCGACCACTACCAGCGGATGGGCGGCGGCTCGCCGCGGCCGGGGCCGACCGACGCCTGGATCACCCTGGCCGGCCTGGCCCGGGAGACGTCGACCATCCGGCTCGGCACCCTCGTCACCGCCGCGACCTTCCGCCTGCCCGGACCGCTGGCGATCGGCGTGGCCACCGTCGACGCCATGAGCGGCGGCCGGGTCGAGCTCGGTCTCGGGTCGGGGTGGTTCGACGACGAGCACACGTCGTACGGCATCCCCTTCGGCTCGGTGAAGGAGCGCTTCGACCGCTACGAGGAGCAGCTGGCCATCATCACCGGGCTGTGGGAGACGCCCGAGGGCGAGACGTTCGGCTTCGACGGGTCGGAGTACCAGCTGGCCGACTCGCCGGCCCTGCCCAAGCCGGTCCAGTCGCCCCGGCCGCCGATCATCATCGGGGGCGGCGGGCAGAAGCGGACGCCCCGTCTCGCCGCCACCTACGCCGACGAGTTCAACATGCCGTTCACCGACCTCGACGGCACCCGCGCCGCCTTCGGCCGGGTGCGGGCCGCCTGCGAGGCCCGTGACCGCGACCCGGCGTCGATGATCTTCTCGGCCGCCCAGGTCGTGTGCTGTGGCGCCGACGAGGGCGAGGTCGTCCGCCGGGCCGAGGCCATCGGCCGTCAGCCCGACGAGCTGCGCCAGAACGGTGCCGCCGGCACGCCCGACGAGGTCGTCGCCCGCCTGCAGGCCTACGCCGAGCTGGGCGCCACCCGTGCCTACCTCCAGGTGCTCGACCTGGCCGATCTCGACCACCTCCGCCTCCTCGCCGCCGAGGTCCTCCCCCACGTCTAGGCCGTTAGCCTCCGGGGGATGACGCTGCCTGCTCCTGCCGACCTCGGGCTCGCGCCCGACGGCGGGGACATGGGCTGGCACGCCGACCCGTGGCAGCGGCACCAGCTCCGGTTCCACGACGGCGGCCACTGGACCGAGCACGTCGCCGACGGCGGGTTCTGCAGCCTCGACTCCACCCCGGTCGCCGACCTGCCCCGCTCGCACCCGCGGCCGGCGCAGGAGACCCCGCCCGACCTCGGCCCCGGGGCCCGGGTGGTGCCCGACGCCGACCGCCGGCCGGCGTCGCTGGACAGCGAGCTGCTGCTGCTCGACGGGCGGGGCGGGAGCCGCCGCGCCGTGCTCGGCCCCGACGACACCGTCGCCGGGTGGGTCGATCGGCCCCGGCCCTCGTGGCCCCGCCGCATGGTGGGACTGCTCGTGCCCGACCCCTCCGAGGCCGTGACCCGGCTCGTCCTCACCGACGGCGAGGGCGGCGTGCGCCTGCGGCTGTCCCGGCCGGCGCGGCGCGTCGCCCCGGTGGTCGACCTCGACGGTCCCGACGGGCTGCGGGGCACGGTCCGGGCCACGGCGGTGCGCCAGGGCCTGCGGGCCGAGGTCCGGGCGGGCGACGAGGTCGTCGGCTCGCTCGAGCAGACCGGCCGGGGTCGCGCCGACCTCCACGTCCTCGACGCCGGCGGCGCCCCCCTGGCCCGGCTGTCGGCCGTGTGGGACGTGCCCGGGCGGCGCCGCCACGTGCCGCCCGGCGTGCTGCTGGTCGACCGTCGCCCCCCCGGCGGCGGCCCGCTCGACCCCCGCCGCGGCCTGCTGCTCCTCGGCGCCCTGCTGGCGGCCGAGCTGCTGCTCCCGCCGCCCCCGCCTTCGTCGTGACCGCAGAGGCGGCCACCGCCCCGACCGCCCCGACCGCGCCGGTCTCGTCCGGTGGCGCCGCCCTGCTGCTCGTGGCCGCCGTGGTCGTGGCCGCCCTGGTCAGCGTGTCGGTCGCCCGGCTCATGCCCTTCGACGAGGACGACGCCGTCCTCGAGGCGGTCGCGCCGGTGCCGCTTGAGCCGGTGGGGGCGGCGGCCCTCGACGGCGTGGCCCCCGTCGTCACCTTCGACGAGGCGGGCGCGACCCTCCCCGACGGCGAGCTGGGCCCGTGGTCGGTCGAGGCCGGGGAGTGGATCGTCGAGGGCGGGACGGCCCGCGCCACCGACACCGCCGAGGAGGGAGCGCTGGCCGTCGTGACCGCGCCCTCCGGCGCCAGCATCGCCCAGGTGACGGTGCGCGACCCCCAGCCCGGCACCGGCCTCGTCGTGTCCTACCGCGACCCCGACTCGTACATCGCCCTCCAGGTCGGCCGGACGGGCTCGACGGTGCAGCTGGTCGAGGTCGACGGGCGCCGCCTGCAGCCCCGCGTGCTGGTCGTGGCCGACCTGGCCAGCCCCGACGCGCCGCTCGTGCTCGCCATCCGCCGGCACCTGGGTGGCTACGAGGCGGTGGCCAACGGCTACCGGATCGGCCACCGCACCGTCGAGGAGGAGGACGAGCCCGATCCCTGGCGGATCGGCCTCGTCACCGGCATCCGCCCGGCGGCCACCGCCACCACCTTCGACGACCTCGTCGTCCAGTAGGCGGCTCAGGCCTCCGGGGCGCGACGGCGGGTGACCCGTCGGACCGGCGCCGGCGACGAGGCCTCGGCCGGAGCCGGGACCGGCGCGTCGCCCTCCAGGAAGCGGCGGACCAGGGCGTCGGCCCCCACGGCGGCGAGCAGGCACACGGCGACGTCGCCGGGGGCGCGGAACCGCCAGATCCCGTAGACGAGGACGGCCACCACCAGCACCGTGGCCAGCGGGGTCACGAGGGCGGCGATCGGCACCCCCTCGCGCCGCAGCCGGCGCCCGCCGACCACGGCCAGCCCGGCGAACAGGTACCACGTGCCCACGTTGACCTCGCTGATCCAGCGGGGCACGCCCTCGTTCTGGTTGAGCAGGCCGACCTGCTGGAACGGGCGGAACAGGCCGACCACCCGGCCCAGGCGGGCGGCGGCCACGTAGGGGATGCGGTCGGGGTGGTCGCGGGCGAAGTCGATGGCCACCTCCCGCAGCTTGCGGTCGGTCTCGGAGGCGTCGTCGAACGGATCGGTGCCGGCCTCCAGCCCCCCGTCGACGGAGCACACGAAGGACCAGTACCCGATCAGCGGGCCCTCGTAGGTCAGGTCGCAGTTGCTGCTGACGAGCACCAGGCCGGCGCCGGTCGACAGCGGCACGGGGTGGGTGAAGCGGCCCTGGTTGTAGGCCGACCACGGGACGACCACCAGCACCAGGCAGGCCACGGCCACGCCGGCGGCCCCGACCCGGGTGGCGGTGACCCGGTCGAGGACGCCGAGCACCCCGGGGCGGGCGCGGGCCCGGGCGACGACGCGGGGGAGCAGCGGCACCAGCGTGACCAGGCCGACGGTGAGGAGCACCATCTCCGAGCGGGCCAGGGCGGCCAGCCCGATCGAGGCGCCCACGGCGGCCAGGCGGGGCGGCGTCGGGGTCTCGACGAACCGCACGGCCAGGTAGAGGTAGAGGGCCACGGTGAAGGCCGACGCCGTCTCCGACAGGAGCATCCCGTCCCACAGCCAGAGGTTGGGGTGCACGGCCGCGGCGGTGGCGGCGAGGATGCCGACGCGCGATCCGCCCAGCCGGTGCCCGGCCGCGCCGACGAGGACCACCGTGACCGTGCCGAGGAGCGCCGAGGCGACCATGTGGCCCAGCGGCGTGTCGACGCCGAGCAGCGACCAGACCGCGAGGTACGCCGAGTAGAGGGGCGGGTGGTCGGCGGCGGCCCGCTCGATGTCGGCGTAGGCGAAGACGAGCGGGTTGATGAAGCCGTGGCCGTCGGCGATCAGGTTGGCCTGGTTGTGGAAGTAGTAGGCGTCGCCGCCGACCTCGTCGTGACGGCGGCTGATGACGTACGCCAGCCGCACCAGCAGGCCGAGGACGGGGACGGCGATCGCCAGGGCCCGATCGTCGAGGCGCAGGCCGGGGCGGGTCGTCGTCTCGGCCATCGGCGCCGGAGACTACAGGTGGGCGGTGCCGGCACCCGAGACGCTAGGCAGGGGGGATGTCGCCCTTCGACCCGCCCGTCACCGCCGTCCGCGAGGTGGTGTCCCGGGCCCTGGCCGAGGACCTCACCCCCCTCGGCGACATCAGCGCCGCCCTGCTCCCGCCGGGCGCCACGGCCACGGCGGTGCTGCGCTCCCGGGCCGCCGGTGTCGTCGCCGGGTGCGCGTGCGTGACCGAGGTGCTCGACCAGGTCGACCGGCGGCTCACGGTGGAGTGGCAGCTGGGCGACGGCGACGCCGTCGAGCCCGGCGGCACCGTCGGCGTGGTGAACGGGCCTCTCGCCCCGATGCTCACGGCCGAGCGGACCGCCCTCAACCTCATCTCCCACCTGAGCGGCGTGGCCACCCTCACCCGGCGGTTCGTCGACGCCGCCGGCCCGGGGATCCGGGTCTGGGACACCCGCAAGACCACCCCGGGCCTGCGGGCGCTCGAGAAGGCCGCGGTGCGTGCGGGCGGCGGCGCCAACCACCGGGGCAACCTCTCCGAGTGGGTGATGCTCAAGGACAACCACCTCGAGCTGGTCGCCGTGGCCGAGGCGGTGGCCCAGGCCCGGGCCTGGTTCCCGGCCCGCACCGTCCACGTCGAGTGCGACACGGCCGAGAAGGTCGCCGAGGCCCTGGCGGCCGACGCCGACGCCCTGCTGCTCGACAACATGACGCCGGAGGAGGCTCGGGCCTGCGTCGTCCTCGTGGACGAGCACGCCGCCGCCACCGGCCGCCGTCCCGTCGTCGAGATCTCCGGTGGCATCACCATGGAGACGATCCGCGCCTACGCCGACGTCGGCGCCGACCTGGTCTCGTCGGGCAGCCTGACCAACTCCGCCCCCGTCCTCGACATCGGCCTCGACGTGGTGTCGACCTGGCTCGAGGGCGACGAGCGCCCCCTCGACCGCCGCCGTCAGTAGATCGTCTGGCGGACGCGCTCGGGGTAGCCGGCGTCGTAGGCGGCGCCGTCGAAGGCACCGGCGGTGATCTGCTCCATGATCCGGCCGACGGTCGGCAGCTCGTTGGGGTCGCGGTGCTGGTCGACGTCCCACAGCCGGCCCCGGATCAGCGCCTTGGGGCACTGGGTGTAGACCGACGTCGTCGTCACCACGATCACCGTCGCCGGCTCCTTGCCCTGGATGGCGAACGAGGCCCGCAGCTCGGGGTCGGTCGAGAGCACGGCGGTGCCGTTGACCCGCAGGGTCACGCCGATGCCGGGCACGAGGAACAGCAGGGCGATCCGCGGGTCGACGACGAGGTTCCGCAGGGTGTCGAGGCGGTTGTTGCCCCGCCGGTCGGGGATGTGGAGGGTGCGGTCGTCGACGATGCGCACGAAGCCGGCCGGGTCGCCCCGCGGGGAGCAGTCGAGCCCCCCGGGGCCCGACGAGGCCACGACCACGAACGGTGACGCCTCCACGTACTCGCGGTGGAGCGGCGTCAGGCCCGGGACCTCCTTGGTGTCCGCACCCGGCGGCAGGGCGCCGTAGAGCGCCTCCAGCTCCTCGATCGTCCGCACCACGCCCATGGCGAGCAGCCTACGACCGGTCTCGGCGGCGACCGCCAGCAGTTCGGGTGTGACGGGGGCCACCGCGGGTAGGAGGGGTCCCGATGTCCAGCCCCGATGCCCTGGTCCAGATGCACCAGGTGCAGAAGCACTTCGGGCCCCTGCACGTGCTCAAGGACATCGACCTCGAGGTGGGCCGGGGCGAGGTCGTGGTGGTGATCGGGCCCTCGGGCTCGGGCAAGTCCACCCTCTGCCGCACCATCAACCGGCTCGAGCCCATCGACTCGGGACGGATCCTGATCGACGGCGATCCGCAGCCCCAGGAGGGCGCCGCTCTGGCCCGGCTCCGGGCCGACATCGGGATGGTCTTCCAGAGCTTCAACCTCTTCAGCCACATG
Source organism: Iamia sp. (assembly GCA_036380755.1). Lineage (GTDB taxonomy): Bacteria > Actinomycetota > Acidimicrobiia > Acidimicrobiales > Iamiaceae > Iamia. The sequence goes on from DASVEC010000475.1 coordinate 14,806, forward strand.
TCGGTGGTGCGCAACGTCACCGTCGGTCCCATCAAGGTGCGGGGCCTCAAGCGGGGCGAGGCCGACGACCGGGCCCGCGAGCTGCTGGCGCGGGTCGGGCTGGACGACAAGGCCGACGCCATGCCGGCCGAGCTGTCCGGCGGCCAGCAGCAGCGCGTCGCCATCGCCCGGGCCCTGGCGATGGACCCGAAGCTCATCCTCTTCGACGAGCCCACCTCCGCCCTCGACCCCGAGATGATCAGCGAGGTCCTCGACGTCATGGTCGAGCTGGCCGGCTCGGGCATGACCATGGTCGTGGTCACCCACGAGATGGGCTTCGCCCGCAAGGCCGCCGATCGGGTCGTGTTCATGGACGAGGGGCGGATCCTCGAGGTCCGCCCCCCGGCCGACTTCTTCGACCACCCCGAGACCGATCGGGCCAAGGACTTCCTCTCCAAGATCCTGAGCCACTGACCCATCCCCCAATGACACGAAAGGCTCCACGATGAAGCACCGACTGAGGCTGTTCCTCGCTCTCCTCCTGCCGCTGGCGTTCCTGCTGGCCGGCTGTGGCGACGACGACGAGGGGCTGGACTCCGGCGACGGCGACACGCCCGAGACCACCGAGCCCGAGGTCGCCGAGGACACCGAGTTCCCCGAGGGGTCGACCATGGCCGAGCTGGCCGAGCAGGGGTCGATCACGATCGGCACCAAGTTCGACCAGCCGGGCCTGGGCGCGGTGGGGCTGGAGTCCGAGCAGCCCGAGGGCTTCGACGTCGAGATGGGCAAGCTCGTCGCCGCCGCCCTCGGCATCGCCCCCGAGGACATCGAGTTCACCGAGACCGTCTCGGCCAACCGGGAGGCGTTCATCGAGAACGGCACCGTCGACATCGTGATCGCCACCTACACGATCAACGACGAGCGCAAGGAGGTCATCGACTTCGCCGGGCCGTACTACGTCGCCGGCCAGGACCTCCTCGTCGGCGCGGACGACGACTCGATCAACGGGCCCGACGACCTCGCCGGCAAGCGGGTCTGCGCCGCCAGCGGTTCGACCCCGATCGAGCGCATCCGCGAGGACTACCCCGACGCCGAGCCGGTCGAGTTCGACACCTACACCGAGTGCGTCGACCAGCTCTCGACCGGCCAGGTCGACGCCGTGAGCACGGACGACATCATCCTCGCCGGCTACGCCGCCGACCCGAACTACGAGGGCCAGTTCCGCGTCGTGGGCGAGACCTTCAGCGAGGAGCCCTACGGCATCGGCCTCCCCAAGGGCGACGACGACTTCCGCGACTTCCTCAACGACGTCATCGAGCAGGCCTACGAGGACGGCACGTGGGAGGACGCCTTCGACGCCACCCTCGGCTCCAGCGGGGTCGAGGCCCCCGAGCCGCCCGAGGTCGATCGCTACTAGTGGGCGGTTGGGACTACGTCGCGGACAACCGCGACCTGATCCTCGACGGGTTCCGCACCACGGTGTGGCTCACCCTCAGCGCGGGCGTGCTCTCGCTCGTGTTCGGCACGCTGCTCGCCGTCATGCGGGTCGGGCCCATCCCGCCACTGCGCTGGTTGGGCTCGACCTACGTGACGCTGGTGCGCAACACGCCGCTGACCCTGCTGTTCATCTTCTCCACCTTCGGGTTGCCCCGGATGGAGATCCGCCTGTCGTTCGTGGCCTTCGCCATCGTGGCGCTCACCGTCTACACGACGGCGTTCGTCTGCGAGGGCGTGCGGTCGGGCATCAACTCGGTCGACCCGGGTGAGGTCGAGGCGGCCCGGTCCCTGGGGCTGCCGTTCCGCCAGGTGCTGGCCCTGGTGGTGCTGCCCCAGGCCTTCCGGGCCGTCATCCCCCCGCTCACCGGGGTGTTCAACGCCCTGCTCAAGAACACCTCGGTGGCGGTGGCCTTCAACGTGGCCGAGGCCAACCAGGTGCTCCGGCGGCTCCAGAACAACGACGCCAGCGCCACCTTCCCCCTGCTGCTCACCACCGCCTTCGGCTACATGGTGCTGGCCGCGGTCCTCTTCACCGGCTCGTGGCTGCTGGAGCGGGCCTTCGACCCCGAGCGCAAGGGTCGCGCCCTGGCGCCCGTCATCGTCCCCTCCGGCGGCGAGATCTGATGGCCGTCGCCCTCTTCGACGAGCCCGGCCCCCGCGGGCGCCGGCGGATCCTGATCGGCAGCGTCCTCGCCGTCGTCGGTGTGCTGCTGCCGCTGGTGGGGCTGATCATCTGGCGGCTGGAGGAGACGGGCCAGTTCCGCTCCGCCTACTGGGAGCCCTTCGGTGGTGCCGGCGTCCAGCGCATCCTCATGAAGGGCCTGGTCGCCACGCTGAAGGCGGCGGGCCTGGCCCTGGTGCTGGCCCTGGTCCTGGGGGTCGTCCTGGGGGTGGCTCAGCTGGCGCAGTGGTGGCCGGTGCGCTGGCTGGCCACCGCCTTCGTCGGCCTGTTCCGGGCCATCCCCCTCGTGCTGCTGATCTTCTTCGCCTTCCTCGGCATCCCCCGCATCACCGGCAACAGCCTCGAGCCGTTCACCGCCCTGGTCGTCGGGCTCACCTTCTACAACGGCTCGGTCTTCGCCGAGATCTTCCGGGCCGGCATCCGGGCCGTCCCCAAGGGCCAGGTCGAGGCGGCCATGAGCATCGGGCTCAGCCGCACCGCGGTCACCCGGCTGGTCCAGCTCCCGCAGGCCGTCCGCACCATGCTCCCGACCCTGGTCAGCCAGATGGTGGTGCTGCTCAAGGACTCCGCCCTGGGCTTCATCGTCGCCTACCCGGAGCTGCTCCGATCCGGCCGGCGCATCTACACCAACGTCGGCAACGTCATCCCCACCGCCATGGTGATCGCCGCCATCTACATCGTCATCAACCTGGCCCTCACCACCGTGGCCACCGTCCTCGAACGCCGGTTCCGCGCCGGCCGCAGCACCCGGGGCCGCCGTGGCCCCGTCAGCCTCGCCGCCCCACCCGTCGCCGCCGACGGCGGTTTGTCACAGATCTGACCCCGTCCTGCGAACTCGGGGGAGTAGACGCCCGGTTTTGGGCGCTTACTCCCCCGAGTTCGGGGTTGTGCGGATTTCCCCGCCTTGCGGGGACCGAGCATGCTGGCGCAGTGCTGCTCGCCATCGACATCGGCAACACGCAGACGGTCATCGGCCTCTACGAGGGGCCGGACGCCGACGGGCCCGTCCGGGAGGGCGCCTCGCGCTGCGAGCAGGGCCTGCTGGACAACTGGCGCATCGCCACCAAGGCCGAGCGCACCGCCGACGAGCACGCCCTCACGATCCAGGAGTTCCTGGGCTTCCACGGCTTCTCGTTCGACGACGACATCGACGGCATCGTCATCTCGTCGGTGGTGCCCCGGGCCACGGCCGCCTTCCGCAGCATGGTCGAGCGCTACTTCGGGTTCCGGCCCGTCGTCATCGAGCCCGGGGTGCGGACGGGGATGCCCGTGCTGACCGACAACCCCCGCGAGGTCGGCGCCGACCGCATCGCCAACGCGGTGGCGGCCATCGACGTGTTCGGCGGGCCCGCCATCGTCATCGACTTCGGCACGGCCACCACCTACGACGCCGTGTCGGCCAACGGCGAGCTGCTGGGCTGCGCCATCGCCCCCGGCATCGACATCAGCCTCGACGCCCTCTACCAGCGGGCCGACGCCCTCCGCCGGATCGACCTGGCCGAACCCCGCAACGTCATCGGCCGCAACACCGTCGACGCCCTCCAGGCCGGGGCCGTGTTCGGCTTCGCCGGCCAGGTCGACGGCATCGTGGACCGCATGATCGACGAGGTCGGTCGCAACCCCACCATCGTCGCCACCGGTGGGCTGGCGGCACTGATCGCGCCCTACACCCGCTCGATCGAGCTCATCGAGCCGTGGCTCACGCTCCACGGGCTGCGCCTCATCTTCAAGAAGAACGTCGAGTAGTCCGTGCGGGTCCTGTTGACGGGGATGGGAGGCGAGCTGGGGACGCGCGTCACCAACCTGCTCGAGGCCGACGCCCGGATCGAGGCGATCGTCGGGGTCGACATCGACCCGCCCCGCGGGCGCATCCCCAAGGCCCACTTCCACCGGGTCGATCCCCGCGATCGGGCCCGCACCGTCGCCGTCGTCCGTGACCTGGAGCCCACCGCCGTCGTCCACCTCGGCATCTACGAGCCCGGCGCCCGCGTCGTGGCCCGCACGGCCGCGACCCTGTCGGAGGCCTCGGCCCTGGTGGCCCTGGGCGCGGCCGCCCAGTGCCCGTCGCTCGACCGGATCGTGGTGCGGAGCGGCATCGAGGTCTACGGCCGGCCCCGTGGCGGCCCCCAGCGGCCCGACGAGACGGTCCACCCCGATCCCACCACGCCGTGGGGCCGGACCCTGGCCCGGGTCGAGGAGGTGGCGGCCCAGTCGGCCATCGCCGCCGACGTCCCGCTGACGATCCTGCGCTTCGCCCCCGTCGTCGGTCCTCACATCCCCAGCCCGTTGGGGCGCTTCCTCCGCCTGCCGGCGGTGCCCATCTCCGCCGTGGCCGACCCGCCGTTCTCGCTCCTGCACCAGGAGGACGCCGCCGCGGCCACGGTGCGGGCCCTCGACGCCGGGGTCGACGGCACCGTCAACGTGGTCGGGCCGGGCGCGGTGACGCCGTTCCAGGCCGTGCGTCTCGGCGGCCGCATCCCCCTCCCGACGGTGGGCCTCGGGTGGCTGGCGGCCCGGGCCGGCTGCGAGCTGGTCGGGGCGCCGCTGCCGGCCCACGTCATCGAGCTGCTCACGCGGGGGAGGGGCGCCGAGGGGGCGCTGGGCCAGGAGATACTGGGCCTCGAGCCGGCCCGCTCCACCGTCGACGTCGTCCACGACCTGTACGAGTGGGCCGAGATCGTCCACCTCGACGTGACGCACCGGTCAGCGGCATGAACGTCACGTCGTTCGCCCGGCGCCGGCTCGACGGCACCCACCAGGTCGACGAGTGGGGTCTCGACCCCGACATCGTGGGGCTGGTCTCGCCGCTGGTCGGGTTGCGGTGGAGCGTCGAGTGCCAGTGGCCCGAGCGCAT
>DASVEC010000476.1:0-2486 GCA_036380755.1 Iamia sp.
GGTTCAAGAACCTGATGTACGCCGAGGGCTACGACGACGACAGCCACGCCGCCTGCCGTCTGGAGGGCGGGATCGCCACGGTGACGTGCGCGGCGGCCGAGGTCGGCCAGGGCTTCGTCACCCTCGCCCAGCAGATCACCCGCGAGGTCCTCGGCGTCACCGATGTGCTGCTGGCCCCGGCGGAGACGTCGACGATCGCCTCGGCGGGGTCGACGTCGGCCAGCCGCCAGACGTGGATGTCGGGCGGGGCGGTCGAGAAGGCGGCCCGGGCCGTGCGCCAGCAGGTCGTGGCCCACGTGGCCGGGCTCACCGGCGCGGCCGAGGCCGACCTGCGCCTCGGTGGCGGGCGGGTCGTGGCCGCGGCCGGACCGGTCGCGGTCGACATCGCCCTGGACGAGCTGGCGCCGGCGTTCGAGGCGTCGGTGCGCTTCCAGCACCGCCAGACCTTCCCGCTCGACGCCGACGGCCAGGGCGACGCCCACGTCTCGGTGGCGTGCGCCGCCCACCGCGCCGTCGTCGATGTCGACCCCGAGCTGGGGCTGGTCCGGGTCGTCGAGATCGCCACGGCCCAGGACGTGGGCCGGCTCCTGAACCCCACCGCGGCCCTGGGCGAGATCGAGGGCGGCATCGCTCAGGGCGTGGGCCTGGCCACCATGGAGGAGGTCGTGCTGGTCGACGGCCGGCCCCGCAACCCCTCGTTCACCGACTACCTGATCCCGACCGCGCTCGACATGCCGTCCGTCCGCGTGGCCTGGGTCGAGGAGCCCGAGCCCGACGCACCGTTCGGGGCCAAGGGCGTGGGCGAGCCACCGGTCATCAGCTCGACCCCGGCCGTCGTCGCCGCCGTGCGCACCGCCACCGGCCGGGACCTCCGGCGGGTGCCGATGCTCCCCGCCGACATCGCCGGGGTCGACGGTGGGTGACGACCTCCAGATCTCCTGGGCGCGGCTGCGGCGGCGGCTCGACGAGCTGGGGGCCATCGGCTCCACCGGCGACGGCGGCTGCTCGCGCCTGGCCCTCACCGACGCCGACCGCGACGGGCGCGACCTGGTCGTGTCGTGGATGCGGGAGCTCGGCCTGCGGGTCGACGTCGACGGCGTCGGCAACGTCGTGGGCACGTGGCCGGCCGACGCCACCGAGCCGCCGGTGATGACGGGCTCCCACATCGACACCGTCCGCACCGGGGGGATCTACGACGGCAACCTCGGCGTCCTCGCCGGGCTGGAGGTGGTGGAGACGATCATCAGCCATGACCTCCCGCTGCGCCGGCCCGTGGCGGTCGCCTTCTTCACCAACGAGGAGGGCGCCCGCTTCGCCCCCGACATGTTCGGGTCGCTCGTGTACGTGGGCGGGCTCCCGCTGGAGGAGGCGCTCGACACCGTGGGCGTCGACGGCGCCGTGGTGGGCGACGAGCTCGAGCGCATCGGCTACGTGGGCCCGATGCCGTGCCCGGCCCGGCCGCCGGCGGCCTTCGTCGAGCTCCACATCGAGCAGGGCCCGGTGCTCGAGGCCGAGGGGCTCGACATCGGCGTCGTCACCGGGGTGCAGGGCATCTCCTGGCAGGAGGTCACCGTCACCGGCCAGTCGAACCACGCCGGCACCACGCCGATGGCCCCCCGCCACGACCCGGCCTACGTCGCCGGCGCCGTCGCCGTGTTCGGGCGCGAGCTGGCGTCGGCCATGGGCCCGCCGCAGGTGGCGACGGTCGGGCGCATCGAGCTGCACCCCAACCTGGTGAACGTCGTCCCGGCCCGGGCGACCCTCACCGTCGACCTGCGCAACACGTCCGAGGTCGCTCTCCAGGAGGCGGAGGCGGCGCTGGCCAGCCGGCTCGAGCTGCTCGCCGAGACCGAGGGCGTGACGATCGAGCGGCGGACCCTGGCCCGGTTCGAGCCGGTGGACTTCGCCCCGGCGATGGTCGACCTGGTCGAGAGCGCGGCCGAGGCCCGGGGCCGCTCCCACCGGCGCCTGCCGTCGGGCGCCGGGCACGATGCCCAGATGCTGGCCCGGGTCTGTCCCACGGCGATGGTCTTCACCCCGAGCATCGACGGGGTGAGCCACAACCCGGCCGAGCTGACCCACGACACCGACCTCGAGGCCGGCGCCAACGTCCTCCTCGACGTCATGGTCGAGCTGGCCACGGCAGACTCCGTGCCATGAGCCCGCTCGCGGCATCCGGTCGGTGGCTGACCGGGACGTTCCCCCGCGAGGTGGTGGTGGCCGCGGCCCAGATGGGACCGGTGGCCAAGGACGACACCCGGGCCGAGGTCGTGGAGCGGCTGATCACCCTGCTCCGCGCCGCCCACCACCGCGGCGCCGAGCTGGTGGTGTTCCCCGAGCTGGCGCTGACGACGTTCTTCCCCCGGTGGGCGATCGAGGACGTGGTCGAGCTGGACGGCTACTTCGAGACCCACATGCCGGGCCCGGCCACCCAGCCGCGGTTCGACGAGGCCAAGCGGCTCGGCGTCGGCTTCCAGCTGGGCTAC
>DASVEC010000477.1:0-2513 GCA_036380755.1 Iamia sp.
TGACCGCCACCCCCGAGGGCAAGGTCGCCAAGCGCGACGTCAACGGCTGACCTCGATCAGCTGAGCTGAGCGTTCTCGGCTCGGACGTGCACCGCTGCGGTGCACGTCCGTGCCGGGTTCGCGTCAGGACTGGTTGCGGCCGCCGAAGATCTCGCTGACCGAGGCGTCGTCGAAGACGGACTCGATCGCCTGGCCGATGATCGGGGCGACCGAGAGGACCTCGATCTGCTCGATCTGCTTCTCGGGCGGGAGCGGCAGCGTGTTGGTGATGACGACCTTGGTGAGCGAGCTGTTCTTGATCCGGTCGATCGCCGGGCCCGACAGCACGCCGTGGGTGGCCATGGCCCAGACGTCGGTGGCCCCGTTCTCGCGCAGCAGGTCGGCGGCGGCGCAGATGGTGCCGGCGGTGTCGATCATGTCGTCGAGGAGGACGCAGGCCTTGCCGTCGACCTCGCCGATCACGTTGGCCGCCACCACCTCGTTCATCGAGCCCGGCGGCCGGTACTTGTTGACGAAGGCGAGCTCGGCGCCGACGTGCCCGGAGAAGCGCTTGGCCGCCTTCACGCCGCCGGAGTCGGGGGAGACGATCACCAGGTTGTCGGGGTCGGTGTTGGCCTTCAGGTAGTCGACCTGGATGGGCATCGCCGTCAGGTGGTCGACCGGGAAGTTGAAGAAGCCCTGGATCTGGCCGGTGTGGAGATCGACCGAGATCACCCGCTCGGCACCGGCGGCGGTGAGGACGTCGGCCACCAGCTTGGCCGTGATCGGCTCCCGCCCCTCGGCCTTCCGGTCCTGGCGGGAGTAGCCGTAGAAGGGGCAGACGGCGGTGATGCGCTTGGCCGACGCCCGCTTGGCGGCGTCGAGCATGATCAGCTGCTCCATCAGCGAGTCGTTCACCGACTGGCCGGCCTCGCCCGAGTGGGTCTGGATGATGAAGACGTCGGCGCCCCGGATCGACTCGCCGAAGCGGCAGTGCATCTCGCCGTTGGCGAAGCGGCGCAGGTTGGGGTTGCCCAGCGCGATGCCCAGGTGCGCGGCGATCTCTCCGGCCAGCTCGGGGTGCGACGAGCCGCTGAAGAGGTGCAGGCGCTTGGTGGTGACGGTCTCCATGGGCGGGCTCCGCGGTCGGTCGGGTCAGGGGGTGGGCAAGGCGAAGAAGGGTCCCGTCTGGGTGCCGTCGGGGACGGACTCGCCGGGGGCGATGTGGGCGAACGGCCCGACGTGGGCGTCGGCACCGATCTCGGCGTCGCGGGCGGTGGTCTGCTCGACGGTGCTGCGGGCGCCGACCACGCAGTCGACGAGGCGGGTGTCGGGGCCGATCTCGGCCCCCTGCCCGACGACGGTGTGGCCCTGGAGGATCGTGCCCGGGAAGAGGGTGACGTCGCGGGCGAGGTCGACGGTGGTGTCGACGTAGGTGCGATCGGGATCGACCATGGTGACGCCCCGCTTGAGCCAGTCGAGGTTGGTGCGCCGGCGGAGCTCGGCCTCGGCCGCCGCCAGCTGGGCCCGGTCGTTGACGCCGTGGGTCTCGTCGGGATCGTCGGCGGCGATGGCGGTGACCCCGTAGCCGGCCTTGTTCAGCACCTCGACCACGTCGGTGAGGTAGTACTCGCCCTGGTCGTTGGTGGGCTGGACCCGGCGGAGGGCGGGGGCCAGGACGCTGCGACGGAAGCAGTAGATCGACGTGTTGATCTCGCTGATCAGCCGCTGCTCCTCGTCGGCGTCGCGGTGCTCGACGATCCGGGCGACGCGCCCGTCGCGGCCGCGCTCGACCCGGCCGTAGCCGGTCGGGTCGGCGAGGTGGGCGGTGAGGACGGTGCACGCGGCACCCGACTGCCGGTGGTGGTCGACCAGCTCGCGGATGGTCGACGCCCGCAGCAGCGGGGTGTCGCCGGGGAGCACGAGGACGTCCGGGCCCTCGTCGTCGTCGGCGTCGTCGTCGGGGAAGGCGGTGAGGCCGACGGCGACGGCGTCGCCCGTGCCCTGCTGGCGGTGCTGCTCGACGAAGTCGAGGACCAGATCGGGCTCCTCGGCCTGGAGCTTCTTGGTCACCCGCTCGGCCCCGTGGCCCACCACCACGACGACGCGGTCGACCTCGCAGTCGCTCAACGACCCCAGCACGTAGCGGACCATCGCCTTGCCGCACAGGAGGTGCAGGGGCTTGGGCCGCTCGGAGCGCATGCGCGTGCCCTCCCCGGCGGCGAGGACGACGGCGGACAGCGGTCGCTCGGCCATGTCTCGGAGTCTCGCGCGCCCGGCACCCCACCCGGACACCGCTTGACCCCCGCCTGGTCGAGGAGCTCCGGGGGCAGGGCTCGAACCTGCGACGGCCGGATTCAAAGTCCGGTGTTCTACCAGCTGAACTACCCCGGAAGGGCGCCACAGGTTAGGCCCGGAACCCGGCAGCGCCGGAGACGGATCGCTCAGCCCCCAGCCGGCAGACGGACCGTGTGGACCTTCGTCCGGGCTCCACCCGCCAGGCAGGTCACCTCCCACGTCTCGGTGGACTCGCC
>DASVEC010000478.1:0-5099 GCA_036380755.1 Iamia sp.
GCGGAGGAACGGGCGGTCCGTTCACGCGGACGCTCCGCACGGGCAGACCCGGCGGAGCGTCGATTCGGTTGTGCCGTGCGGTTCCCCCTCCTGGGAGGAGGCGCACACGGACGTCGATTCGGCGGCGGGACCGGACCCTGGTCAGGCCCCGTGCACGAGTTGGACACTGTAGCGACCCCCCGCCCCACCTCCAAGCCCGAGGTCAGCGGGCGACGGGATCACCCCTCGTGCGGGACCATCACCGTCCACAGGTGGCCGTCGGGGTCGGTGAACAGGGCGGAGAAGCCCCAGGCGGTCGCGGCCGGCTCGACCAGGACCTCGGCGCCGGCCGTGCGGGCTCGCTCGACGGCCGCCCGGACGTCGGCCTCCGCCGGGACGGTCCAGCTCAGCAGGCACTCGCTGGTGGCCGGCGCCGCCGTCTCGTGGGGCGCCGTCACCCAGCCGAACCCGCCCCGGGGGATGAGCATGAGGTGGACGTCGGCACCGAGCCGCAGCTGGAGCGGTTCGGGGACGCCGTCGTCGGCCGGCTCCCCCACCGCCTCCAGCCCCAGGCCCTCGGTGTAGAAGGCCAGGGACCGGCGGCGGTCCTCGATGGGCAGGGCGATGACGAACGGGCGGGTCATGGCGGGGTCGACCGTCGCGACCGGCCCCGCTCATCGCTCAGCAGTCGACGACGAGGGTGAACGACCGGTCCTGGGCCAGGCCGGTGTCGCTGAAGGTCTGGATCCGCACGCCGTTGGCGTTCCCGCTCAGCGGGGAGGCGGACACGTCGTAGGACGTGTTCACGCCGGACCCCGGCTGGGCGGGCGCGGCCAGGTGGGCGCACCCGCTGACGTTGCGGTCGAAGACCACGTCGTAGATGCCGCTGAAGGGGTTGGCCACCGAGACCACGCCGTTGCCCCGGCTCGCGGCGTTCGCCCCGGTGTCCACGACGGCGAACAGGTCGGTCACGTAGTACCCGAGGGCGTCGATGACGACGTGGGTGTCGCTCTCGAAGGCGCGGACCGACAGGTTGGTCACGTTGGCGCCCGGGCGGACCTGGACCGTGCCGGCGTTGGTGAGGTTCTGACCAGGGCCGTAGTTGAGGAAGGTGGCCGTGGGGGTGGCGACGCCCGCCGGGTGCACGCGGAGGTAGCCGGGCCCCTTGGCGCTGACGGCGCTCACGCTCAGCTCGAGGGCCGTGGCCGACGCGGGGATGCCGCACGCGGCCGCCCCACCCTGCTCGGAGGTGTTGCCGTTGGTCTTGTACGACCGCAGCTCGCCGGCGTCGATGTCGCCGGCCGAGTTCTGGGTGTTGACGATGCGGCACGGGGTGATGGGCACGAACATCGACTCGGTGGGCGAGGCCGTGCCGGCCGCCCGGGCCGGTGGGGCCTCGGCCTGGGTCGCCATCCTCCCGGCCGCGCCGGCGGCCAGGGCGCCGGCCGAGGCCGCCACCACGACGGCCGCGGTGGCCACCGTCCTCCGCATCCACGTCGTTCCCATCAGGTCTCCTCCTCGCGTCGGGCGCGGGGGATCCCGCCGCCACCCGCGACCGTACGGCCCGCGGGTCGGCCACACTGGCGCCGTGGCCGACCTGGTGAGCGTCTCCCCCACCCCCTTCGCCGCCGTGGTGGCCACCTCGGCCGCGGTGGCCGGCACCTCGTCGCGGACGGCCAAGCGCGACGCCATCGCCGCCCTGCTGGCCGGTCTCGAACCGGGCGAGGTCGCCGTCACCGTCGGCTTCCTCATCGGCGTCCCGCTCCAGGGTCGCATCGGCGTGGGCTGGCGGACCCTCCAGGCCGCCGAGCAGCCCCCGGCCGCGGCGCCGACCCTGACCGTGCTCGAGGTCGATGCGACCCTCACCGCCCTGGCCGGCCTGGGGGGTGCCGGGTCGGCCGGGGAGCGGCGCCGGCTCCTGACGGACCTCCTGGGCCGGGCCACCGCCGACGAGACCCGCTTCCTGTTCGGTCTGCTCGGGGGCGAGCTCCGTCAGGGCGCCCTGGCCGGGGTGATGGCCGATGCCGTGGCCCGGGCCGCCGGGGTCCCCGCCACCGTCGTACGGAGGGCCGCCATGCTGGGCGGCGACCTGCCCGCCATCGCCCACGTCGCCCTCACCGAGGGGGCCGACGGGCTCGCCGCCATCGGGCTGGAGCTGGGCCGACCGGTGCAGCCCATGCTGGCCTCGACGGCGACGTCGGTGGCCGTCGCCGTCGAGGACCTGGGCGACGCCGTCGTCGACTGGAAGCTCGACGGCATCCGCATCCAGGTCCACCGCCGGGGCGACGAGGTCGGCGTCTGGACCCGCAACCTCAACGACATCACCGGCCGGCTCCCGGAGGTGGTCGCCCTGGTCCGCGCCCTGCCGGCCGAGCGGCTCGTGCTCGACGGCGAGGCCCTCGTGGTCGACGAGGCCCTCCGCCCCGTCCTCTTCCAGGACACCGCCAGCCGCATCGGGGCCGAGGGGTCGGAGGCGCCGGTGGCGGTGAGGCCGTGGTTCTTCGACATCCTCCACCGCGATGGCGCCGACCTGATCGACGCCCCGCTCCACGAGCGGCGGGCGGTGCTGGCCGACGTCGCCGGCGAGTGGCAGATCCCCGGCACCCGCACCTCCGACCCGGCCGACGCCGCCGCCGTCCTCGACGACGCCCTGGCCGCCGGGCACGAGGGCGTCGTGGTGAAGGGGGCGTCGACGCCCTACGAGGCCGGACGGCGGGGCAAGGCGTGGCGCAAGGTCAAGCCGGTCCACACCCTCGACCTGGTGGTGCTGGCGGCCGAGTGGGGCCACGGCCGGCGCCGCGGGTGGCTGTCCAACCTCCACCTCGGCGCCCGGGTCGACGGGGAGGGCGACCGGGACGGACTGGTGATGGTGGGCAAGACCTTCAAGGGGATGACCGACGAGCTGCTGGCGTGGCAGACCGAGACCTTCCAGGCCATCGCCATCGGCGACGAGCGCACCGACGAGGCGCACGTCGTCCACGTCCGCCCCGAGCAGGTGGTCGAGATCGCGGTCGACGGGGTCCAACGCTCGACCCGGTACTCCGGTGGCGTCGCCCTCCGCTTCGCCCGGGTGGTCCGCTACCGGCCCGACAAGACACCGGCCGAGGCCGACACCCTCGACGCCGTCCGGGCCCTCGGGCTCAGGGACTGAACCCGCCGCCCCACCCGCGGGTGCCGGAGCCGCCGCCGATCGTGATGATCGGGGGCACCCCGGGCGACCGGCGGGGGCGCGGGGCGGGCGGCCCCCGACGCCGACGGCGGACGATCCCCAGCACCTGGAGCGGGAGCACCACCGCCTGGGCGACGACGACCATGCCCAGGAAGTAGAGCCCCATCGGCGCCCACGACCCCACCTCGGTGAGGTCGCCGTCGGGGCCGAGGCACACCAGCGTGTCGTTGGTGTGCGTCCCGTCGTGGGTGGAGTAGCTGTACTCGATGATCCGGGCGTCGGGCTGGCCGTCCGGGCACAGCACCGGGGCGGTGAGCTTCAGGATCCCCGGGAAGACGACGAGGGGCAGCCACCCCACCGACAGCAGCGCGATCCACAGCACGGCCTGGCCGATGAGGAAGCGCCAGATCGGCCTCATCGGCCCGCCTCCACGACGATCGTCTGCGAGTTCGACCCGTCGGTGACGACGACGCTCAGCGTCGGCTGGGCTCCCTCGGACGGCCGGGTGACGGTGACGGTCTGGACCCAGCTGTCGGGCCCGCCCGCCTCCCGGGCGGTGGCCCCGGCGGCGTCGACGTCCAGGTCCCCGGGCGCCACCGGGAAGATGCCGGTCGGCGGTGCCGCGACGAGCTCCGGGCCGCCGAGCCCCCGGCCGCCGTAGCGGCCGCTGGTGCCGTAGGTCCAGGACTCCCGTCGGGGCGAGCCGTCGCCCGCCGGGACCACGATCGTGACCTGGGCGAGGGTGGCGGTGATCGAGTGGACCGGCAGTGGGTCCTGGCCCGTCTCGTCGGCCACGGCCTCGACGGCGGCGTCGACGAGGTCGGTCGTGACGCCCCCGCCGCGGCGCTGGGCCTCGGCGGTGACCTCGTCCTGGCTCACCGTGCCGATGCCGGCGCACGACGTCAGCGCCAGCGCGGCTCCGACCACCACGATCCATCCCCATCTCCTCATGGGACGGACGGTACGGACGAAGCGGCCCGGCGTCCTGAGCACCCGGTACGCAACCCGCCCGGCCACCCCACCCCGGCCCCACCCTCGCAACTGGTGGGGTCGGTGGCGGTCAGCGGCCGTGGCGCAGGAGGACGGCGGCGGCCGCGGCCACGTGCCAGACGGCGTGGGGCTGGAGGGGGCTGTCGGGCCGGCACAGCGGCGCCCCGGTGCGGCCCAGGGCGTGGAGGAGGGCCCCGGCCCCGAGGATCGCCAGCCCGCCCAGCGGGGCCACGCCACGGCCGCCGTCAGCCCGCACCGAGCGGGCCACACCGGCGACGACGGCCACCGCGCCGGCGAGGGGCTGGGCGACCTCGGTCAGGTCCGGGTGCGCCCCCACGGCGGCGAGCACGGGCACGACGGCCACGACGGCAGCCGGGGGTGTGCGCCCCGTGGTCCGCTCGGCGTCGTCGAGCGCCATCAGCCCCAGCAGGGCGAGCAGCGAGGCGTCGTGGGCGTAGCGGCCGAGACCGGTGCCGGGCCCGTGGTAGGCGACGCTCCCGAGCCCAGCGGCCACCGCGGCCCAGCCCAGGGCCCGGGTGAGCGGTCGGGCTCCCCGCACCAGCGGCACGCCGGCGGCGACGAAGGCCAGGCTCGACACGGTGTTGACCGGCTGGGCGATCGGGCCCGGGCGACACCGCTCGCAGTCGCCCGCGGCGACGTGGGTCATCGCAGCGCCTTCAGGGTGGCCTCGACGACCTCCGCCCGCCGGGCCCGCACCTCGTCGAGCTGGCCCCGTCGGTCGATCAGCGTGCGCCACCGCACCAGCCCCGACAGCAGCGTGCGCACCCGCTCCAGGAGCACCAGGGCCACGATGCCGAGGACGGGGGCCACCAGCACCGCCAGCACGTTCGCCAGCGCCCCGGTCCGGTCGGCGGGATCGGGACCGACGGCCAGGGCGACCGGGTAGGTGACGCTGCGGGCGGCGTCGCCCAGGGCGCCGGAGGTCGAGTCCTGCCAGGCC
>DASVEC010000479.1:0-3619 GCA_036380755.1 Iamia sp.
CGTACACCGAGCCCACGGTCGGCATCCGTACCGGTGACACGTCGGCCGAGGAGCGGCGAGCGCTGGTGCGCCACCCGCCCGACATCCTCATCACGACGCCCGAGTCGCTCTACCTGATGCTGACCTCGGCGGTGCGGGAGACGCTGGTCGACGTCGAGGCCGTCATCATCGACGAGATCCACGCCGTGGCCGCCACCAAGCGGGGCTCGCACCTGGCCCTCACGCTCGAGCGGCTCGAGCAGATCGCCACCACGCCGCCGCAGCGCATCGGGCTCTCGGCCACGCAACGGCCGCTCGACGAGATCGCCCGCTACCTCGGCGGCTACGACGATGCCGGGGCGGCCCGGCCGGTCACCATCGTCGACGCCGGCAGCCGCAAGGTGCTCGACGTCGAGGTCATCGTCCCGGTCGACGACATGGCCGACCTCGGCCAGCCCATCACCCCCGGCGGCGGCGCCCCCGGGGGCCCGGACGGGCCACCGAGCGGTCCGGCCAGCGCCGCGCCCGCCCGCCGGAGCATCTGGCCGTCGATGCACCCCGAGCTGCTCGACCTCGTGCGGTCGCACCGCAGCACGCTCATCTTCGTCAACGCCCGCCGCCTGGCCGAGCGACTGGCCACCCGGCTCAACGAGCTGGCCGCCGAGCAGGACGCCGAGGCGCGGGGCGAGGAGGTCACCCGCGGCTTCAGCGGCGACGAGCAGGTCGGCGCACCGCCGCCGCCCGAGCTGGTCAAGGCCCACCACGGTTCGCTCGCCCGCGAGCAGCGGCTCATCATCGAGGACGACCTCAAGGCCGGCCGGTTGCGCGGGCTGGTGGCGACCTCCTCCCTGGAGCTGGGCATCGACATGGGGGCGGTCGACCTCGTGGTCCAGGTCGAGTCGCCGGGTGCCGTCAGCCGGGGTCTCCAGCGCATCGGCCGGGCCGGCCACCAGGTCGGCGAGCCCAGCCGGGGCAAGATCTTCCCCAAGCACCGGGCCGATCTGCTGGAGGCGGCCACGGTGGTGCCGCGCATGGAGGCCGGTCTGGTCGAGGCCACCCGCTACCCCCGCAACCCGGTCGACGTCCTGGCCCAGCAGATCGTGGCCATGTGTGCGCTCGACGAGTGGACGGTCGACGAGGTGAAGCAGCTGGTCCGTCGCTCGGCGCCGTTCCACGAGGTCACCGACACCATCCTCGACGAGGTCCTCGACCTGCTCGCCGGCCGCTACCCGTCGGAGGAGTTCGCCGAGCTCCGGCCCCGGATCGTCTGGGACCGGGCCCTCGGTGTGGTCCGGGGCCGGCGGGGCGCCCAGCGGCTGGCCGTCACCAGTGGCGGCACGATCCCGGACCGGGGCCTCTACGGCGTCTTCCTCCCCGACGGCAAGCGCGTCGGTGAGCTCGACGAGGAGATGGTCTACGAGTCCCGGGTCGGCGAGACCTTCCTCCTCGGCGCGTCGACCTGGCGGATCGAGGACATCACCCCCGAGCGGGTCGTCGTCACGCCGGCCCCCGGTCTCCCCGGGAAGATGCCGTTCTGGCACGGCGACGGCCCCGGCCGGCCGCTCGAGCTCGGCCGCGCCGTCGGCGAGACCACCCGGACCCTGCGGGAGATGCCCAAGGCCGATGCCATCGAGCGGCTGAGGACCCACCACCACCTCGACGAGCGGGCCGCCACCAACCTGGTCGCCTACATCGACGACCAGGTGGCCGAGGGCGCGGTGCCCGACGACCGCACCATCGTCGTCGAGCGGTTCAAGGACGAGATCGGCGACTGGCGGGTCTGCATCCTCTCGCCGTTCGGGGCCCGGGTCCACGCCCCCTGGGCCATGGTCCTCCAGGCCCGTCTCACCGAGCGGTGGGGCACGCCCGTCGAGCTGATGTGGAGCGACGACGGCATCGTCCTCCGCCTGCCCGAGGCCTACGACGAGCTGCCGCTCGACGAGCTGCTGGTCGACCCGGAGGACGTCGACGACCTCATCATCGCCCACCTCCCCAGCACCGCCCTGTTCGCCTCCCGCTTCCGCGAGTGCGCGGCCCGGGCGCTGCTCCTTCCCCGCCGCCGGCCCGACCGTCGCACACCGCTGTGGCAGCAGCGGCAGAAGGCGGCCGACCTGCTCACGGTCGCCGCCCGCCACCCTCGCTTCCCGATCCTCTACGAGACCACCCGCGAGATCCTGACCGACGTCTTCGACGTCCCCGCGCTGCGCGAGCTGCTGGGCGACCTGCGGGCCCGTCGGGTCCGGGCCATCGCCATCGACACGCCCAAGGCATCGCCGTTCGCCCAGTCGCTGCTGTTCGGGTGGATCGCCGTCTACATGTACGAGGGCGACGCCCCCCTGGCCGAGCGGCGCGCCGCCGCCCTCGCCCTCGACAAGGACCTGCTGGCCGAGCTGCTGGGCGCCGACGAGCTGCGCGACCTGCTCGACGCCGACGTCCTGGCCGAGGTCGAGGCGAGCCTGCAGCACGTCGACGGCCAGCGCCCGGCGCGCGACGCCGACGAGCTCCACGACCTCGTCCGCACCCTCGGTCCCCTGACCCTCGACGAGCTCGTCCGGCGGGCCGACCCCGGCGGTGAGGCGTCGGCCGCGGCCCCTGTTGCTCCGACCGCCGCGGCCGCGGCTGCCGCGGACGGCGAGGCCGAGTGGCCGGCGGCGCCCCCCGAGCCCGAGGTGCCGGGGACGACGACCTGGCCCCCGCCCGAGCGCGACGAGAGCGTGGTGCGATCGGCCGTGGCCGGATGGGTCGACACGTTGGTGTCCGAGCGGCGGGCGATCCGTGTCGGCGTGGCGGCGGACGAACGGGTGGCCGCGGCCGAGGACGCCGCCCGCCTGCGCGACGCCCTGGGCTGCGCCGTCCCCGTCGGCCTGCCGTCGGCCTTCACCGACCCGGTCGACCGGCCCCTCCTCGACCTGGTCGCCCGGTACGCCCGCACCCACGGCCCGTTCCTCACCCGCGAGGTGGCGGCCCGCTACGGGGTCGACGAGCCCCGGGCCGCCGGCGCCCTGTCGGAGCTGGCCTCCGACGGCCGCATCGTCCTGGGCGAGTTCCGCCCCGGCGGGGTCGAGCGCGAGTGGTGCGACGCCGAGGTGCTGCGCCGGATCCGCCGCCGGTCGCTGGCGGCCCTGCGGCGCGAGGTCGAACCCGTCGAGGCCGACGCCCTGGCCCGCTTCCTCCCCGGGTGGCAGGGCGTGGGCCTGCCCCGGCGGGGCACCGACGGCCTGGTCGAGGCGCTGGCCGTCCTCCAGGGTGCCCCGATCCCGGCCTCGGTGCTGGAGGCCGACGTGCTCCCGGCGCGGATGGAGGGCTACCGGCCGGCCGATCTCGACGCCCTGGCCGCGTCGGGCGACGTCGTGTGGGTGGGGGCCGGCGCCATCGGCGCGGGCGACGGGCGGGTCCGCCTCGTCTTCCGCGACGAGCTGGGCCTGCTCGTCCCCGAGCCCGACCCCGCCTCGCTCCCCGACGGTGCCGTCCACGATCTCTTGCGCACCCATCTGGCCGAGCAGGGCGCGTCGTTCTGGCCCCAGCTGCAGGCGGCGGTGGCCGGGGCCGAGCTCGACTACGACGACCGCTCGCTGCTCGCCGCCCTCTGGGATCTGGTGTGGGCCGGCGAGGTCACCAACGACACCCTCGCCCCGCTGCG
>DASVEC010000480.1:0-2079 GCA_036380755.1 Iamia sp.
GGGTCGGGCCCGCCGAGCAGGTCGGTCCATCCGTCGGCGGACGCCGGATCGAGGTACGGCAGCCGGACGGTGTGGCGGAGGCTCGGCAGGGCGGCCTCGATGGCGGCCACCTCGGCCGTGCGGTCGATCGCCTTGACGCCGTAGCGGTAGCCGTCGACGGCGAGGAGCACCGTGGGCTCGATCTGGCTGAGGCGGTCGATCACCGAGCGGGTGCCGAACTCGGGCGCGCAGCTCGACCAGATCGCCCCGATCGAGGCGGCGGCGAGGAAGGCCACCAGCGTCTCGGGGATGTTGGGGGCGTAGGCGGCCACCCGGTCGCCCGGCTCGACGCCGAGGCGACGCAGCCCGGCCGCGCACCGGGCGACCTGGTCGGCCAGCTCGCCCCACGTCAGCTCGATCGGGCCACGTGTCTGGCTCCGGGCGACGACGGCGACCTCGTCGGGACGGTCCGCAGCCGCGGCGAGGGCGTGCTCGGCGTAGCTCAGCGTCCCGCCGGGGAACCACCGGGCGCCGGGCATCGAGGCGTCGGCCAGCGCGACCGTCGGGTGGTCGTGCCAGCGGACGCCCAGGTCGTCGGCGACCGCGGTCCAGAAGCCGTCGAGGTCGCCGACCGACCAGGCGTGGAGGTCGGCGTAGGACCGGTGGCCGTGGGCGATGGCGAAGCGCCCGGCGGCAGTGGCCGTCCAGGCGTCGGCGGGAGGCTCCCAGAGGACCTCGCCCCGGTGGTGGTCGTCACGGCTGGCCATCGCCGGGCGAACCTAGTGGCGGGCTCAGCTCTCGGCGCGGGCGGAGGTGGCGGGGACCTCGGGGTCGGCTCGACCCTCGCCCTCGGGGAACGGGGGCAGGTCCTCGGGGAGCGACGTCGGGGCGTCGGTGACGAGGAACAGGAACGCCGACGCCGTCACCTGCTCGCCCTGGACGCTCACGGCGATCGCCAGGTGGGCCCCGGTGGGGAGGGCGGCCGACGACGCCCTCAGCCCGGTGGGGCCCTCGGGCGTGGAGGACCACACGGCCCCGTCGACGACGAGGGTGATCGGCCGGGTCGATCCCGACGCCAGGACGCTGGGGTCGTCGGCGGTGGGCCCCGTCCAGCTCACGGCGCCGGCCTCGGTGCTCGCCAGCCGGGCCCCGCCGTCGACGCGGAAGGCGAGCGCGGCCAGCGGGCCGGTGGCGTCGGTCCCCTCGGTGGCGACCGCCGGTGCCACGACGGACACGGCGCCGACCGCGGTGGTGACGGTCGTGGTGGTGAACGAGCCCGAGGCGAACAGCTCGAGCTGGTCGCGGAGGGCGGGGATGCGGCCGGCCAGGCCCCGCCAGTCGAGGACGGACCGGCGGGCGGCGGGGTCGAGCAGCTCCCAGGTGGCGCCCACGTCGCCCTGGGCCACGGCCTCGACGAGGGCGCGTGTGGCGGCCAGCGGGTCGGCCGGGGCGGCCGGGGCTCCGACGCCGGCACCGGCGCCCAGCTGGACCCGCCGCACGGTGAACGAGGCCGGGGCGCGGGGGTCGCCGGCGACGGCCACGGCGATGGCCGGGCCGGCGGGGCCGGGGTCGATGCGGACGTCGAAGGGGGCGCCAGGCGCCGGGGCCACGCCGATGCCGCGCCAGCGGCTGCGATCGTGCACGCCGACGACCCCGGGACGCCCGTCGGTGCTGGCGCGCAGGGCGCCGCCGCCGACCGCGGTGGGCGTGTCGAGGCCGATGCCACCGGTGGCGTCGACCACGCTCCACGGGGTGGAGGCCGCCGCCCGGCCGGGCGTGGCGTGGGTGAGCGTCACGAGCGTCGAGCCCCGCCCGCTGCGGATCTCGACGGTGGCGACCACCCCGTCCTCGAGGACCTGGCCGACCGACGCGCCGGTGAGACCGACGACCTCGGAGGCGAAGCGGAGGGCGGTGTCGCGGGGGGTGCGGTAGCGACCGTCGCCCCGGCCGGCGTGATCCACGACCTCCTGCCAGCTCACGTAGGGCCACAGGCCCGGGTAGGGCTCGACCGGGTCCGGCCCGTCGGGGTCGCCACCGCCGGCGCTGCCGGTGCCACCGGTGGTGGCGGTGTCCGTGCCGGTCGTGGTCGAGCCGCCCGTC